>CABUTP010000007.1 GCA_902494545.1 uncultured Collinsella sp.
CGATCGCCACCGCGACCGCCACGGTCGCCGCCACGGCCACCGCGGTCACCAAAGCCGCCACGGCCGCCTCGATCGCCACCGCGACCGCCACGGTCGCCGCCACGGCCACCGCGATCGTCACGGCCGCCGCGAGGCCCGCGGTCCTCGTCCAGGCCCATGGCGACGAGCGGAGCGATAACCTTATCGAGAGCGGCCATCAGCTCGGTGGCCTCCTCGTAAGAAAGCTCGGGCAGGAGCTTCTCCTTCTTGTTGGCAAGCTCGACCAGGCCCTCAGCGGCATCCTCGGCAGCGAAGACGACGATCTTGCGCATATCGCCCTCGGCGTCGTCGATGCGGCCGACCAGATCGGCAGCCTCGGCCTCGGCCATCAGGCCATCGAGCTCACGAAGGCGCATGCCCAGCAGGTCGGACATTTCCTTTTGCTCCATCTTGGGCTTGAGGTCAAGAAGCTTGATGGCGCGCTCGATGTTCGCCATGCGCTCGGCCTTGGCCTCCTCCTCCTTGGAAATAGCAAAGCGACGGCTACGCAGCAGGCGGGCGGCCTTCTGCATCTTGTCCATCAGCTCTTCGTCATCGTAATCAACGGCGGCCTCGACAACCTCGGCCTCCTCCTCGACTGAAACCTCGTCAGCAGCGTCAACCTCGGCAGCTTCGGTCTCCACGGTCTCGACTGCCTCAACCTCGGCAGCCATGGTCTCGTTCTCGGTCTCGTTCATGATCTCTTCGTTCTCGGACATGAGACTCCTTCTTGGCCCTCTCGGGCATCATCGCCCCATTCGCGGGGCCCGTCGCGCACTCTTTGCGCTTTAAACATTCATGCCTCTCGGCAAAACGTCCATTAGTTTATGGTGTCGCCATCCAATCTAGCTGCAGAATCTATGTGCACACATTAATGCGACATGTGCGACTCGCGATGAGCGTACACCAGCGACGTCGCGAACCCGACCACGGCAATCACAGCCGCCACACGCACGGCAGCTGCAAATCCAATCGCCTGGGCAACGTCCGTCGCAACGCCAGCGGCACCGGCAGTCGCCGCAGAGCTCGAGAGCAGGCCGATAAACAGCGACGGGCCAAACGATGCGGCAATCATGTTCCACGTGTTGAGCAATGCCGTTCCGTGAGGATGCTCAGCGGCAGGCAGCGTCTCCAAGCCGGCCGTTTGCGAGGGACTCAGCACCAAACCGACTCCGGCATACACCACAACGGTCAGCGCCACGACGACGCCGATGTTCATGCTTGCCACCGTCATCGAGATGGCAGTCTGTCCCACGGCAATCAGGGCAAAGCCGACCGGCAGCAGCGGCCATGCGCCACGGGCGTCCATCACGCGTCCGCCCACAATCGAGGTCACGGTGTTGCAGGCAATCGCCGGCAAAATGAGCAAGCCCGCAATAAGTGCGGTCATGCCGTATGCGCCCTCAAAATAGAGCGGCAACAAAACGCTCATCGAAAACGTCGTCATCATCGACACCACCACAAGCAGACACGCAGGCCAAAAACGAACGCTCGCCATGGGACGCACGTTAAGCACCGGATGCTCGAGCTTGAGCTGGCGGGCCGCAAACAGGCCGAGCAGCACAACAGCGGCGAAGAGCGTCACGATGCCGGCAATCAGATTGGTCGAGAACTCGCCTGCGGAATACACAAATGCCGTAATGCCGGCGGCGAGTAAAACAACCGACAGAATATCTAGCGTGGTGTTCGAGCGCTCCCCGACATTCTGAACATGCTTTACGCCCGCCGCAGCGACCACAATGCCGCCGACCAGCGGCACTACGAACACCGCCCTCCAGCCAAACAACGTGCACATAAGACCGCTGATCACGGGTCCAAACGCCGGTCCCAGCGTGATGCAGGCACCACCCAGGCTCAGATACAGGCCGAGCTTCTCGCGCGGAGCGCAAGACAGCACCACGTTCATCATGAGCGGGAACAAGATACCCGATCCCGCAGCCTGCAAAATACGGCTTGGCAGCAAAACGCTAAACGACGGAGCGACCAGGCACAGGACTTCGCCGGCGACCATGCATCCGCATGCGAAAAACAGCAGCTTGCGCGTCGAGAAACGGCCGGACAGAAAGGCCATGATGGCCGTAAAGATCGACGTAACGATCATGTAGCCCGAAACGAGCCACTGCGCCGTGGTGGCACTCACCGAAAAGGCCGCCATAATGTCGTGCAACGCCACGTTAATGATGTTCTCGTTAAACGCGGCAACAAAGGCTGCAACATACATTACGACGAGAATCGCCGAGGCTGTCGACGGTGATTGAGTTCGCTTTTGGGATTTGGTCCCCATGAAATTCCTTCCTCTTAGAACGACAGTCGCATCGCCCCAGAGGAACGGTCCAGGGCGAAAATGAGCCCTAGACTTACGCCAGACGCCGTACACGACAAATCTGACAACATGGTCCAACGTCGAAAGATTGTAACGCGGACGCGCAGCTTTCCTTCCGCGCTATTATTAAAAGTCCACGAAAGCATAAGACATGAGGAGCCCGCCATGATTAAGCCCATCATGAAATCCGAGTTCTTTTTGCGCCTGCCTTCCGAAGACGCGGGACCCGACGACGCCGTGATCGGGCAAGACCTCCTGGATACGCTCCACGAGCATGAGCACGAGTGCGTGGGCCTCGCCGCCAACATGATCGGCGTGCGCAAACGCATCATCTGCGTAAAAGACGGCGGCAAGTCGCTGCTCATGTACAACCCGCAAATTCTTGAGCAGGTCAATGCCTATCAGACGAGCGAAGGATGCCTCTCGCTGATCGGCGAGCGTCCCTGTACCCGCTATCGCCGCATTAAGGTTGAGTATTTGGACGAGAACTTCGTCCACCGCATCAAAAACTTCTCGGGCTACACCGCCGAGATCATCCAACACGAAATCGACCACTGCAACGGCGTCGTGATCTAGTTCCGCGAACCAAGGAAAATAATCTGTTTTCCTCCGTCCCTAATGGACCATGGTAACGCCGCAGGCTGAGCACACGACAGCGAGCGAGCCGCATTTGCGCCAAGGTGACGTGAAATGAGAGGGCGCTGACCTTCTGGTCGCGCCCTTGAAGTTGAACGTCAGATTGGTGTGAATGCGGCTCGCGCAGCGTCAAGCGGTCCGCCGTTCGGTAGAACGGCGGAACTATTAATTCTGGCGGTAGTGATCGAAGAAGTCGGCGAGGTCTTCGAGGGACTCTTTGAGCACTTCCATGCGCGGCAGGTACACGATGCGGAAGTGGTCGGGCTCGGCCCAGTTAAAGCCGCCGCCGCGCGTGATGAGGATCTTCTTCTCGTGCAGCAGGTCGAGGGCAAACTGCTCGTCATCGGTGATGTTGAACTTTTTAACATCCATCTTGGGGAAGATGTAGAACGCCGCGCGCGGCTTAACCACCGAGATGCCGTCAATCTTGTTGAGCGCCTCATACACAAAGTTGCGCTGCTCGTAGACACGGCCGCCGGGACGGATGTAGTCGTTAACGGACTGATGGCCACCGAGTGCCGTCTGAACGATCGACTGAGCCGGCACGTTGGAACACAGACGCATGTTAGAGAGCATGTTGATGCCCATGATGAAGTCGCTCATGCAGCGCTGGTTGCCCGAAAGCACCATCCAGCCAATGCGATAGCCCGCGATCATATGCGACTTGGACAGGCCGCTAAACGTAATGCAAGGCAGGTCGGGGGCGAGCGAGGCAATGGAGACGTGCTCGTAGCCGTCCATGCACAGGCGGTCGTAGATCTCGTCGGCAAAAATCATGAGCTGGTGCCTGCGCGCGATCTCGACAATGCCCTCGAGCACCTCGCGCGGATAGACAGAGCCCGTGGGGTTGTTGGGGTTGATGATGACGAGGGCCTTGGTCGCGCTCGTGATCTTGGACTCCATATCCTCCAGGTCTGGATACCAATCGGCCTGCTCATCGCACAGATAGTGCACAGGATGACCGCCAGCAAGGGTTGCGCACGCCGTCCAGAGCGGATAGTCGGGGCTGGGGATCAGAATCTCGTCGCCATTGTCGAGCAGCGCGTTCATCGAAAGCTGAATGAGCTCGGACACGCCGTTGCCCGTGTAGATATGCTCCATCTGAACGTTGGGCAGGCCCTTGATCTGCGAATACTGCATGATCGCCTTGCGCGCGGAGAACAGGCCACGCGAGTTGGAATAGCCTTCGCAGTCGGGCAGCTGCTGGCGCATGTCCTTGATGACCTCATCGGGCGTGCGGAAACCGAAGGGCGCCGGATTGCCGATATTGAGCTTGAGGATGCGCTCGCCCTCGTCCTCCATACGGGCGGCCTCGTCGACGACGGGACCGCGCACGTCATACAGGACGTTATCAAGCTTGGTGGATTTAGAAAAAGTACGCATGGTGGTGCTCCTTGGAATTTGAGCTGAGGGATGGGGTTCGGGCTTGGAATCGTTGCGAGGCGATGATGTCTCGCCTTGATCGGCGTCACCGGCAAGCAGCCAGGAAACATCGACCTCCAAAATGCGGGCGAGCAGCTCTGCCACATCGCGCCGCGGAATCGTCTTGCCACTCACATATTGGCTCATCTGACTCTTGCCGAGTTTTTTGCCGAGCATCTCCGATGCGCGGATTACGTCCGACTGGCGAACGTCTCGATCGGACATGGTCTGTCGCAGGCGATCGCTAAACGTCTCTTGGGCCACAGGAACCTCCTTGCCGGCAAAGTTCAATTTATAGAACACGAATTGAACCAAAGTTCAATTTAGCAAGCAGTATAGCGCGGCGCATTATCTGGAAGTTCAATTTCACAAGAAAATGTACCGAACCCCGAGAATCGTCCCGAGGTGGACAACGGGCACGCGCTTTTAGAGATATTCGAGGAAACGAGCCGCCGCGAGCGAAACGTCGGCGGTGCGGTATATGGCGTTGATCTGCCGATGAGGATGTCCCTCGAGCGGGCGCACGGCAACATCGAACTGGCAGCGGCGCAAGATGAGCGCGGGAAGAATGCTCACGCCCAGGCCGTCCTCGACCATGGCCATAATCGCATAGTCATCCCAGGTCGACAGCTTGGAGCGCACCGTCAGCCCCGCCCGACGGAACAGCGGCGTAATCTCGTCGTCGCTACCGCGTTCCAGCAGGATAAACTGCTCGTTGGCCAAATCGGCAAGGGAAACGACCTCCGCGGTGGCAAGCGAGGAGCCCGCTGGCACCACGGCCATCAGCTCGTCTTGTACCAACGGCCGCGACGCCATGCCGGCGCCGCGTGGCTCGCGCGGAATAAAGCCCAGGTCGCAGCGGCCTTCCGCCACCCATTGCTCAATCTCGGAGTAATCGCCCATCAGCAACTCATAATCGACGTCCGGATGATCGGCGCGAAACCGCGCGATCACCGGCGGCAGTACATGGGTCGCCACACTCGAAAACGTACCGATACAGATCTTGCCACGCATGAGCCCTCGCATCTCGTCCACGCGTCGCTGCAGGCGGCCAAACTCTTCGCATAACGCCTCGACTGCCGGCATGACCTGCCGCCCGTCGGCAGAAAGCACCACGCCCTCGCGGCTGCGATCAAGCACCTTAAAACCCCAGTCTGCCTCAAGGTCGCCCACCATACGGCTCACGCCCGACTGCGAATAGCTCAGCCGCTCTGCAGCACGCGTAAAGCTGCCGGCACGCACCGTCTCAAGCAGCACTTGCATCTTTTGGATATTGGTCTCCACGGCACGTCCCCACCCTTGCATGAGTTTTTGTCATGTTTGCCATGCATTATATTCGCTTTTCTTCTAAAGCCAGTTCACCCATAGTGAACATGTTCGGATATAGAGGGGATGTCAGCGCATGAACAACGGACTGTTTACGTACTTAGCAGCATTGCTATTGTTTGGCTCAAACGGCATCATCGCCGCTGCCATCGCGCTGCCGAGCTCCGATATCGTGCTACTGCGCACGTTTTTGGGCACCCTCTCGCTTGTCACCATTCTCGCCATCACCCAACGCCATAAGTTGCAGGCGCCATCTCGCCCCCGCGAAGCCGCAGCCCTTCTCCTCTCGGGAGCCGCGCTGGGCGCCAGCTGGATTTTTCTGTTCCGCGCCTACCAGACGATCGGCGTCGGCATATCCTCGCTGCTGTACTACTGCGGCCCCATCATCGTTATGGCGCTCTCCCCGCTCATCTTTGGCGAAAAATTGACCGGTGGCAAAATCGCCGGCTTCATAGCTGTCGCCTGCGGCGCCTTCCTCATCGCGGCCCAAGGCCTCGGCGGCAATATGCCCATCGCGGGCATCGTGTGCGGCATCGCCTCGGCCTTCTGCTATGCATTGATGGTCATCGCCAGCAAGGGTGCGCCGCACATCGAGGGCCTCGAGAACTCCGCGCTTCAGGTGAGCGCCGCCTTTTTGACCGCGCTGGTCCTTACGCTCCTCACGCAGGGCGCCCCCTCATTCCTGTCCGCCGGCGTCGCCGCCAGTATTGATTGGCGCGCCGTCGTCATGCTCGGCGTCGTCAACACCGGACTCGGTTGCCTGCTCTACTTTAGCGCCGTCGCCAAACTGCCCGTGCAGACCGTCGCCGTCGTCGGCTACCTTGAGCCGCTTTCGGCCGTCGTGTTCTCGGCCGTCCTTTTGGGCGAAACCATAACACCGGTCCGCCTGATGGGCGCCGCGCTTATCATCGGCGGCGCGATTTTTTGCGAACTCGCCGGCAAACGCGCAAACACCAAGGCTGGCATCGCCCAGACAGCACGTGCTTAATAGCCCCTGCTCTGAAATACTACCTGCGTATATGAATAATCCCCAGATGGGGATTATTGTCTAAAACACCCCGATGTGCCAAACTGCTCTTATATGTATAAAGATGGCATAAAGGTCTACTGCTCGTGGCAGAGGCCAGATGTCCAAGGGAGTCCACGTGGCACACAACAAGCTGGAGGCAAGCCTCCAAGACCAGCGTAGTCAAGGCGGGCATGGAGCCATTCCCCTCTCCGCTGGCATGCTGCTCGTAACGCTCGGCGTCGTCTACGGTGACATCGGCACAAGCCCCATGTACACCATGAAATCAATCGTCGCCAACAACGGCGGCATCGGCACCGTCAGCGAGGACATGATTCTGGGCGCGCTTTCGCTCGTCATCTGGACCATGACACTCGTGACCACGGTCAAGTACGTTGTAATCGCCATGAAGGCCGACAACCATAACGAGGGCGGCATCTTCGCCCTGTTCAGTCTCGTGCGTAAGGTGGCGCCGTGGCTGATTCTGCCCGCCATGATCGGCGGCGCGGCGCTGCTCGCCGACGGCATCCTCACCCCCGCCGTCACGGTTACCACGGCCATTGAGGGCCTGCGCACTATCGAGTGGGGCCACGCGCTATTGGGTGACGGGCAAACCAACGTCATCATTATTACCATCATCATTATCTGCGGCCTATTTGCCATGCAGCGCGCCGGTACCTCGTCGATCGGCAAGCTGTTCGGCCCGCTCATGACACTATGGTTCCTGTTCCTGGCGGGCGCCGGCCTGTTCAACATGCTCGGCAACCTGTCCATCCTACGCGCGCTCAACCCCATCCGCGGCATCATGTTCCTGTTCTCGCCCATCAACCACTCGGGCATCATGGTGCTCGGCTTCGTCTTCCTGTCGACGACCGGCGCCGAGGCGCTCTATTCGGACATGGGTCACGTGGGCAAGGCTAACATTTACGCATCCTGGCCGTTCGTAAAGGCGGCCCTCATCCTTAACTATCTGGGTCAGGGCGCTTGGCTGCTTGCCAACAATTCCAATCCCCAGATGCTCGCGATGGACATCGTCAACCCGTTCTACATGATGCTCCCCGAGCCCCTGCGCCCCTTTGCCATCGTGCTTTCGGCCGTGGCGGCCATCATCGCCTCGCAGGCGCTCATCACCGGCTCGTTCTCGCTGGTATCCGAGGCAACGCGCCTCAACCTTATGCCGCACCTGCGCATCCACTACCCCAGCGACACCAAGGGCCAGCTCTATATTCCGCTTGTCAACAACATCATGTGGGTCGGCTGCATCTTCATTGTGCTGCTGTTCCAAAACTCCGAGCGCATGGAGAGCGCCTACGGCCTCGCCATTACCGTGACCATGCTCATGACCACGACGCTTTTGACGAGCTACATCGCCGGCATCCTCAAGCACAAGCTGGGTGCCTGCGTCTTCGCCCTGCTCTTTGGTGCCATTGAGCTGTGCTTCTTCGCCTCGTGCCTCACCATGTTCTTTGACGGCGGCTACGTCATGATCTTCCTGGCCGCGCTGCTGTTCGGCCTTATGTATGTGTGGCGTCGCGGTACCGCCATCGAGCGCACGCAGACGATTCTGCTGCCCGTCTCCAAGTACATTGACCAGCTCAACCGCCTGCGCAATGACGAGACCTACCCCGTGCTCGCCGACAATCTGGTGTTCCTCACCAACAGCCCCGACCCGCTCACGCTCGACCGCGACGTGCTCTATTCCATCCTGGACAAACATCCCAAGCGCGCTAAGGCATATTGGTTCATCAACGTGCACGTTACCGACGAGCCCTATACGCACGAGTATTCCGTTGAGACCTTTGGCACAGACTTCCTGTTCCGCGTGCGCTTGGACCTGGGCTTTAAGGTCAATCAGCGCATCAACGCCTACCTGCGCCAGATCGTTGGCGACCTGATGGCCTCGGGTGAGTTGCCGCCGCAGCATCACACCTACTCCATCTACGAGACACGCGGCAACGTGGGCGACTTCCGTTTTTGCATGCTGCGCAAGATGCTTGCCCCCGAAACGGACATCAACCGCAACGACCATCGCGTCATGGCCATCAAGTACGCCGTCCGCCGCGCCTGCGGAAGCCCGGCACGTTGGTATGGCCTCGAGAACTCGGCCATCATCATCGAGTACGTGCCGCTGTTTGCCCGCATGCGCCCGGCCGTTAAGCTCGTGCGCACCCAGGTGCCGCTCGAGGTTCAGATCGAAGAGGCCGAGGAAATGGAAGTCGACATCTTCTCGGACGACCTGGTCAACGGCAACGAGGCCGGCAAGAGCATGAACGTCGATCCCACCGAGCTGCTCGAGAGCGTCGCCGATACGCCCGAGCAACAGCAACTCGACGGACTCGAGAGCACCCAGCTCAACGACGCCAACTTCTAACACGCCACCAGCCATTGACGACAACGGCTCCGCATCTCATAAAAGGTGCGGAGCCGTTTTATGTCGCAACGGACCGGCGAGTTACGAACGACGCGGCTCGGGAACCACGAGCCTATCGGGGCTCGCGCCCTCGGCATCCATCAGGCTCACGTAGCGAATCGACGGATCCCCATACATCGCGTAGTAATAATTGCCCGTGCGCGCGCTAAAGCATCCGGTGTAGATAGTCTTCTCGAACTTGCCATCGCCCATCCTGGACGCCCCCTCAATCATTACCACGCCTTCGAGCGAGCGGAACATACGGACGACGTTTTCGGTCTCGCTCTCCTTTTGCGGGTAATTGGCATTGAGGTACGCCGCCTTTACAAAACGGCTCGGCGAATAGCAGTCACCCGGAATACCGCGCATGCCGGCACCCGCGCCATAGGGCTTGAGCTCGGCGCCACGCCATGTCGCCGTCTGCGGAAAATCGCTTGTGGCGGTGATATAGGTGCGGAGGTTTTCCATGTGCCACGGGAAGGTCGGCTGGTTGGCAAGGGTGTCGACCGGATCGTCGTATACATGCAGGCCGTCAGCCATCATCTCGACCACGATGCTGCGCTGGCTGTCGCCGATAATCCAATGGAGCAGCGACACGCCCAGCCCCTCTCCGGCAGATTTGGCAACAATCACCGTGTCGCGCAGCGCGGCCTCGACCTCATCGACCGTCGAGAACGTCGCTGCCACCCACAGGGGAAACTCATAGGCCGCGATATTGGTCTTTCCATCAACCGGCCCCTCGGCATACTCGGCATAACCCGGGAAATTGAGGCCCGCTACGGCGAGGCCCGCATCGTTGCCGCAATCGAAGAACATAGGGTAGTTCTTGTAATCGATGCACATACCGATCACCGCGTGTGCCGCTGTCGCGTCGTCGATAAACGAATACGGAATGTGAAACCCGCGCGGCATCACGCGAACCTGCTGGCCGTAGTCAAAGCTCCAGTCGAGGTTGCGGCCTAGATACATGTGGCCAGAATTATCGGTAAATCGAATACTCGTGCACATAGCGCCTCCTAGCTTTACGTTCCTGCTAAGGTTATTGTCACCAAACAAAAAGGCGCTAAACACAAAAGCCCGGACATGACAACAATGTCACGCCCGGACTATTCAAGCTGGATAAACTCAACCAAGTTAACCCCGCAGGTCGTCTAAGGGGTCAAAGTGCCGCAGACTGCCACGAAAGAGGGGCGCCGCGTACTAACGGTACGCAAGCGACGATTGAGCGGCAAGGTGCGGTGCTTTGATCCCCTTAGACCAACTTGCCGAGACAGTGGTCGATCATATGCTGGACCATTTGCGCCTCGAAGCCCACAAAGTCCTGCTTGCGCTCGCGCATCTTGCCGTCGACGATCACGTCATAAGCGACCTTGCACTTGATATAGCGCGTGGACTTGGTGACCTCCTCGTGCGTCAGGCAGCTCTCCTCCATCTTGCTGGCACCCAGGCCAAACACCAGACGGGGGTTGTAGAGCACGTGGGGCTCGCCGGCGTCGTCCAGGTAGACGCAGACCTTCTTGGTAACGCCAATCTGGTTAGCGGCAAGGCAGCCGGCATCGTCGAGCGACTTGATGGTATCGATCAGGTCCTGTGCGACCGACTCGTCCTCGACGGTCGCAACCTCGCAACGCTGGGACAGGATAGCCTCGTCGTGGCAAAGCTCTTTAATCATACGTTCCTCCATAGGGGTCGTTGTAACCGCTTAAGTATACGGTACCCTCACATTTTCATGCGAAAAATACCGTCCGTCTGCTACAAAGCGCCGAACATCAACATGCGAGGAACAACAGCGTCGTAAAGGGGCTATAGTGGGTGAGTTCGTGTCAATCGGCCTAAACTCGGGGCCGAACAAGGAAAGGGTATGCATGGACGAACTATTTCACGTCAGTGAGCGCAAGTCCACGATCGGGACCGAACTTCGCGCTGGACTGACAACATTCCTGGCGATGGCCTACATCATCGCCGTCAACCCCGCGGTGCTCTCGGGCGCTGGCATCGATGCGGGAGCGCTCGCCTGCGCCACCTGCCTGGGCGCCGGCATCATGACCATCTGCATGGGCATCTTCGCCAACCGCCCGCTCGCCTGCGCGTCGGGCTTAGGCGTCAACGCGATGATCGCTGGAATCACCACCACCGTCTGCGGCGGTGACTGGCACGTGGCCATGAGCGTCATCTTCCTTGAGGGCGTCGTCATCTTGCTGCTCGTGCTTTGTGGCCTGCGCGAGGCCATCATGGACGCCATCCCGGTTGTCCTGCGTCACGCCATCTCGGTGGGCCTGGGCCTGTTCATCGCCATGATTGGCCTGTGCGATGCCGGCATTATCACCGCTGGCGCCGGTACACTCGTCGGTCTGGGCGACATCACCTCCCCCACCTTCATCGTCGGCATTATCTCCATCCTGGTGACAGTCGCCCTCGCCTGCCGCAACGTCCCCGGCTCGCTGCTCATCGGCATCGTCGTCGCCGTCATCGCCGGTATCCCCCTAGGTGTGACCCAGGCTCCGACCGGTATCATCGCCCCGCTCGACTTCTCGAGCATCGGTGGCCCCATCGCCGACGCCGGCGGCGTGCCCGCCATCGTCAAGGTCCTTACCGACCCCGCGCTCCTCGTCATCTCGTTCTCGCTGCTCATGAGTGACTTCTTCGACACCATGGGCACCGCGATGGCCGTGGCCAAGCAGGGCGAGTTCCTCACCGACGACGGCAACGTCGAGAATATCAAGGAGATCCTGATCGTCGACTCCGCCGCCGCCGCTGTGGGCGGTTTCATGGGCGTCTCCTCCATCACCACCTTCGTCGAGTCCACCTCTGGCGCTGCCGACGGTGGCCGCACGGGCCTCACCTCCGTCACCACCGGCGTGCTGTTCATTCTCGCCGCGTTCTTCTCCCCCATCGTCACCATCGTTTCCAGCGCCGCCACCTGCGGTGCCCTGGTCTACGTCGGCTACCTCATGATGAGCGAGGCCTCCGAGATCGACTGGTCCGACGTGTCGCAGGGTTTCCCGGCGTTCATGATTATCGCCGGCGTGCCCTTCACCTACTCCATCTCTGCCGGCATTGGTCTGGGCTTTATCGCCTACGTGATCGTCGCACTCTTTAAGGGCGAGGCCTCCAAGATCAAGCCGCTCATGTGGATCGCAGCCCTTGCCTTCCTCGTCTACTTCTTTGTAGCGTAGCGGCAATGCTGCCAAAGCAGAACACCAAAGCGCGGAGTCGCATCGAGCGGCTCCGCGCTTTTCTTTTAAAGCCAGGCAACGCACGGACGCGCGATGTTTTGCTTCCCAAGTTTTGGACATTTTGCCCTCCAAACGGCACTACCGCCGGCTGCATCCTGCAGATATGCTGGGCTTAATCGCATAGGCCCTATGAGGATGGGAGTAACCATGGCCGCCTTGTTCACGACCCCCAAGCGCAATGACAAAACCTCTGGAGCCCATTTTGTCGAGCCCGACGTGCGCCGTCGCACGCTGCTCGCACACGGCAGTTGGCGTCGCGTGACGCGCCGCATCGTTGTAGGCGCCGTATGCACGCTTACGGTGAGCTCGCTGCTCATGCCGAGCATCTCGCTTGCCGCCGAGTGGGTGGACGTCGGCGGCAGCCGGTATGACGCTGGCACCGCGGCGGGTGACGAGGCTGGCACCTGGAGCTGGGACGGCGCCGATGACATGAAGCTCAACGGCTATGACGGCGGTGCGATCGAGGCCGCTGGCAAGCTCAACATTGCCTACGAGGGCAAGAACACCGTGAAAACCGAGCCCGATTACACCGGAGCCGCCATCAAAGCGCAGGATGGCACTAACCAGAAAGCGGAGTTGAACATAACGAGCTCGAATAGCACGGATGAGCTCAATGTGACAGCCGAGGCCGATGCAATTAAATCCACAGGCGACCTCTCCATTTCTGGCCCAGGCACTGTGAACACCACAAGCACTACTTCCGACGGAATTGAGGCAAAGGGCGACCTCTCTATCACGGGCTCGGGCACCGTGAATGCAACGGGCGGTACCGAAGGTATCCAATCCAAGGGCAAGACCACCATCGATTCCTCTGGCACAGTGATCGCTAAAGGAGGCGAAGGTTACGGCGTCGCCGCGGGCAGTGACCTCATCATCAAAGGCGGTGGCAAGGTAGAAGCAAGCTCGATAGAAGAAGCGGCGATTTGGGCTGACGGCAACATCGACATCTCGGGCGGCAGCCAGGTCGAGGCAAGCTCCCAGGGAGATCTTGCCGTCGACACTGAGGGCAGTCTCGCGGTCACGAACGCCTCCCTTGACGCAAGCGGTGTTGAATATGGTGTCTATGCCTACAAGGGCGTTACGCTCGATCACGCGACCGTGACGGTCCGTACAAGCGCGAGCGGCGGCCAGGCCATCGCCCTCATCACTGACGGGGACGACATCGTCATCAAGAATGGTTCCATCGTGGACGCGTTCGCGGAAGGCAAATTCTCGGTTGCAATCTCTACCAGAAACCACCAGCCAAACGTCGCTGGCGGACACATCTACATCAGCGACTCCGTTGTCAAGGCTATAGCCCGCTATGTCGAGTCCGGTAGCGACGGCCCCGATCACTACAGCAACGACCAAAGCGGCGCGGTCATCCCTGAGCCTAGGGGTCTGAACATCGGTATCTTCGCCCAGACCTACGAGGGCATCACGCCCGCGAGTATCTCGATCGTCCGCAGCAAGCTCACGGCTGAGGGAGACACGGCGGCAATCTTCGCTCTTGCCATAAGCGAAGATGGCAAGGCGATCGGCACCATCAAGATCGAAGGCGCTCCCATCCAGGCGCCCGCAGGCGGCAAGATCATTAACTATCGCTACGAAGAAGAATACGGCTCCAGCATCTCCTACGAGGCGGGTCAAACCATCGGCACGGGCGACGCCACGGTCGACTCCCCCTACGACGAAGCTGTCGCCAAGAGCACGGTCATCGTTCCTCCCGAGGAGACCAAACCCGAGGAGAAGCCCGGCGAGACCAAGCCCGAGGGTTCCAAGTCCGAGGGCACGAAGACGACCAAGACCGTTGCAGTTGCAGCCACGGGAGCCAAGACCACCGGCAAGCTCGCGGCAACCGGCGACGCCTCGAGCGCAGCCATCGTGGCGGCCGCCCTTGCGGGAACAGCCGCCATCGCCGCAGGCGCCGTGGTGAGCCGCAAGCGCTCGTAAACACTTTTTCGCACGGGACGGGTGGATCGCGGCCCTTGCCTTCCTCGTCTACTTCTTCGTAGCGTAAGGGCAAGGCTGCAAAAGCTGAACAATAAAGCGCGGAGTCGCCATGCGGCCCCGCGCTTTTCTTTTAGCGCCGGTCCCTGCGCCGGCGTGCGGCCTATTTCTCCCCCATTTTGGCCATTTTGCCCTCCAAACGGCACTACCGCCGGCAACATCCAGCAGATACGCTGAATCTAGCCGTATAGGCCCTATGAGAACGGGAGCAACCATGGCAGCCTTGTTCACGACCCCCAAACGCAATGACACTACCGCCGGAACCCATGTTGCCGAACCCGACGTTCGCCGTCGCATAGGACTCGCGCACGGCAGCTGGCGCCGCGTGACGCGCCGCATCGTCGCGGGCGCCGTGTGCGCGCTCACGGTGAGCTCGCTGCTCATGCCGAGCGTCTCGCTCGCAGCGGAATGGGTCAAGGTCGGCGGCAACAAGTACAACACCGCGGCGAGCGACGAGGCCGGTACCTGGTCGTGGGACGGCGCCGACGACTTGAAGCTCAACAACTATAACGGCGGCGAGATCCAGGCCGCAGGCAAGCTCAACGTGAATTACTCGGGAACCAACATCGTCACTGCCGAATGGATCGAAAGCATCAACGTTTCTCATGGCACTAACGAGAATGCCGAGCTCAATATCCAAGGCGACGAGGGCGGCACGCTCAGCGTGACATCTACTGAGGACGCTATCCTCTCCACGGGTAATATCAACATCGACGGAGCCGGATCCGTCAACGCCACGAGCACTGGGTTTGATGCCATCAATGCCGGAGGTGATCTCGCTATCAAAGGTTCGGGCAACGTCAACGCCACGGGTGCATCGGATGGCATCAGGGCAAACGGCAATATCACGATTGACGACAGCGGAGCCATCACCGCCAGGGCTACCAAGGACAAGGGTATTGGAGCCGACAAGAACCTCACCATCAAGGGTGGCGGGACGGTCGAGGCAAGCTCAGCCGATGGTGAGGCCCTTTGGAGCGGCGGCAATATCAACATCTCGGACGGCAGCCAGGTCAAGGCAAGCTCCGAGAAAGACGCTGCCGTCGAGGCCAAGGGCAGCCTCGCAGCCACAAACGCCTCCCTCAACGTAAACGGTGTTGAATATGGCGTCTATGCCCACAAGGGCATCACCCTCGATCATGCAAACGTGACGGTCCGTGCAAGTAAAGGCAGATACGGTGGCGCCAACGCCCTCTTCACCTACCAGGACGACATCGTCGTCAAGAACGGCTCCACCGTGGACGCGTTTGCGGAAGGCGAGGTTTCGGCTGCATTCTCCACCAGAAACGATCGACCCAACGAGAAGGGCGGCCACATCTACATCAGCGACTCCGTTGTCAAGGCCATAGCCCGCTATGTCGAGAACGGCGACGGCCCCATCCCCTACAGCGAAAACCAAGATGGCGAGACGAGGCGCGAACCCCAAGGCGAGAACATCGGCATCATCGCCCAGACCAGCGAGGGCGTCACACCCGCAGTCATCTCGATCATCCGCAGCAAGGTAACGGCCGAAGGAGATACAGCGGCAATCTTTGCCCGTGCCATGAGCGCTGACGGCAAGACAATCGGCACCATCAAGATTGAGAACGCCGCCATCCAGACGCCCGAAGGCGGCAAGGTCATTGACTATCGCAAGCTCCGTGACGGCATCTACGAGGCAGGCCAGGCCATCGGCACGGGCGACGCCACGGTCGACTCCCTCTATATCAAAGCAGTCGCCAAAAGTACGACCATCGCACCTCCCGAGGTAGCCAAGCCGGAAGACCCCAAGCCCGACGAGACCAAGCCCGCAGAAAGCAAGCCCGCGGAGTCCAAGCAGAACCCCAAGCCTGAGGGCTCAAAGCCGACCAAGGCCGTTGCGGCTTCAACCACGAAAGCCAAGACTACCGGCGTGCTCGCGGCAACCGGCGACACCTCGGGTGCGGCCATCGTGGCAACCGTCCTTGCGGGAACAGCCGCTATCGCCGCAGGCACCATGGCGAGCCGTAAGCGTTCTTAGACGCCTCTGCGCACATGGCAGCTCCCGCGAAGGCCCCGAGCCCCAGCACCGTTTAACAACGCCACCGCCGAGCTCCCCTCCGGCGGTGGCGTTTTCCATATGCGTCCGCAGGGGATGCACGAGATTGTCTTTGGTCTAGCCCAACCGGCATACGCTGGCGTGCGACAATTGGGGCTGCCGATATCACAACACTGAGAGAAGCCCGTCATGGAAGCGCATCAAAAGCAGATAACCGTTTATTCGAATCATACGGAAGGCGCGCCTGTCATCTACCTTCCTGTGGTCGTGGGCGACGGCAGCGAGGTTTATAAGTGTTGCCGAGAGCTCGACTGTCCGCCATTCGCCCTCGTCACCATTGGCGGGCTCGATTGGAATCGCGAGCTGAGCCCCTGGGCATGCGACGGGACCGTACGCGATGCCGAGCCTTTCGGCGGCCAAGCTGCCGATTTTCTTGATGAGCTGCTGAATCAGATAATCCCCCAGGTCGAGTCGTCGCTTCCTCAGCCGCCCACCTGGCGCGGCATTGCCGGTTACTCGCTCGCGGGCCTCTTCGCACTCTGGTCCCTCTGGCAAACCGACGCCTTTGACCGCGCCGCGAGCGCATCGGGGTCGCTATGGTTTCCCGACTTTGTCGACCGTGCCAGCACGGCCCCTTTTGCCGGCAGCCCGCAAGCCGTCTACCTGTCACTCGGCAAAAAGGAAACCAAGACGCCCAACCGCATGATGCGGCATGTACTCGACGACACACGCGCGATGGAAGCGTTGCTCGTCGAGCGCGGCATTCCAACAACGCTGGAGCTCAACCCCGGCAATCACTTTGCCCAAACCGACTTACGCATGGCCCGCGGCATCCACTGGATACTGACACATTAAAAATGGTGCCCACACGCATATACGCATGGGCACCATATCTTGTTTTAGCTGAACGCAGCTGCTACTCAGCAGCCTCCTCAAGCTCGGAGACATCAAACTCAAAGTCGTTACCCGGCAGGATGGCGTTGAGCACAATGCCCACCAGTGAGCCCACGGCAATGCCGGACAGCGAAATGGTCACGCCGCCCAGCTCCAACACGATGGCGCCGGCGGTGCTGTACGCGATGCCGAGCGAAAGCACGAGCACCAGCGCGGCAACCAGCACGTTGCGGTTGTTCTGGAAATCGACCTGGTTCTCGATGAGGTTGCGGACGCCCACAGCGCTGATCATGCCGTAGAGCACGAGCGACACACCGCCGATCACACACGCCGGCATGGCCGCAATGACAGCCGCGAACTTGGGGCAGAACGAAAGCACGATGGCGCAACACGCGGCAATTCGAATTACGCGCGGGTCGAACACGCGCGTCAGGGCGAGCACGCCGGTGTTCTCACCATACGTAGTGTTGGCCGGAGCGCCAAAGAGCGAAGCCAGAATCGTGGCAAGGCCGTCGCCGAGCAGCGTGCGATGCAGACCGGGATCGGCAATGTAGTTGCGCTCGCAAGTCGAACCGATAGCAGAGATATCGCCGATATGCTCGATCATGGTCGCGAAGGCCAGCGGCATGATGGTGATGATGGCCGTCGTGGCAAGACCGCTATCGAACTGCGGCCCAAAGAGTGCAAACACGGTGTTGTCCCACACGATGGGCAGACCGACCCACGGAGCGGCGGCAACGCCCGAGAAATCAACCTCGCCGAGCGCAGCCGCAACGGCATAGCTCACCACAACGCCCAGCAAAATCGGCACGATCTTGACCATGCCACGGCCCCAGATGTTGCAGATGACGATAACGGCAACGCCAATGACAGCCACAAGCCAGTTGGTCTGGCAGTTAGCAATAGCGGAGCTTGCCAGGATCAAGCCGATGGAAATGACGATGGGGCCAGTCACCACCGGCGGAAAGAAGCGCATAACGCGCTTGGCGCCAAACGCGCGGAAG
>CABUTP010000008.1 GCA_902494545.1 uncultured Collinsella sp.
GACCGAGGTCATCCATGACGCCGGCTTTGCGCTGGGTGCCAGCTTGGGCTCGCTCGCTAACATCCTGGACCCCGAGGTCATCGTGCTTTCGGGTGGCGTGATTCACCAAGGTCCCGATTGGCGTTCACAGACGTGGAAGGATTCGGTGCACGAGGGCTATGCCAGCCAGGCGCTCGATCCGCTTCAGGACACGCCGATCCTCATCGGTTCTCTGGAGGGCGATGCTCCGCTCATCGGTGCCGCTGAGCATCTTCTTGCCTCGTTGAAGTAAACGTATCTTCTGTAGGAGCCTCCCGAGACAACACGCCTCGGGAGGCTGTTCTGAGAAAGGTTACAGCCTTATGACCGTTGATCCATTGATTCAATCCCTGAAGGGCAAGCTCGTCGTGAGCGTTCAGGCGTATATGGGCGAGCCGCTTCGTACGCCCGAAACCATGGCTCAGATGTCTCGCGCTTGCGAGCTCGGCGGCGCCGCCGCCATTCGCTGCCAGGGCCTTGCCGACATTGCCGCCATTAAGGGTCGCTGTGAGGTTCCTGTTATCGGCCTGTGGAAGGATGGGCACGAGGGCGTCTACATCACGCCGACGCTGCGCCACGCTCGCGCCTGCGTTGCCGCCGGTGCCGACATCGTGGCAATTGATGCCACTGATCGCCCACGTCCCGATGGCAAGACCGTCGAGGATACCTTCCGTCCGCTGCACGAGGAGGGCGTGCTCCTGATGGCCGACTGTGCCACCATCGAGGACATTCGCCGTGCGGTTGATATGGGCTTTGACCTGGTATCCACTACGCTTTCTCACGGTGTCGCCGCCATCGACTGCACCATGGCCGATGGCCCTGATCTGCCGCT
This sequence comes from uncultured Collinsella sp., assembly GCA_902494545.1. Taxonomy (GTDB): domain Bacteria; phylum Actinomycetota; class Coriobacteriia; order Coriobacteriales; family Coriobacteriaceae; genus Collinsella. Next base: position 851 of record CABUTP010000008.1, read on the forward strand.
CCTGCGTCAGGCGACCGAGGAATTCCCCGGTCTTCCCATCATCTGCGAGGGCCGCGTGCACACGCCCGAGGAGGCCCGCGCCGCGATTGATGCGGGCGCCTGGGCAGTTGTCGTAGGCACTGCCATTACGCACCCCACGAGTATTACGAGTTGGTTCAAGGCTGCGCTTGAGGCGTAAGACAGGCCTCGTATCCGCTTGGGGCGGTATACTCAATAAAGGCAATTGATCGCGCGGGATCCGCTGGCCGGGTCCCGCGCTTGTTTTAGGAGGCACACATGCAAAAGGGAGATGCCATGGATGCGGCGGAGCGCTCGGAGCGCATCCCCGATATCGTCATCATCACCGGAATGTCTGGATCGGGCCGAACGCAGGCCATGCATGTGTTCGAGGACATGGGCTACTTTTGCATCGACAACTTGCCTCCGCGTCTGATCGCCCAGCTTGCCGAACTCGTCGGCATCAATACGGGCGTGGGCAGGCATCTTGCCGTCACCTGCGATCTGCGCAGCCAGGGCTTGTTCGATGAGCTGCTCGATGCCGTTGCCGCACTCGAGGAGCGCGAGATGAGCTGTGACATCGTGTTTCTCGAGGCCTCTGACGAGGTGCTGATCCGTCGTTATAGTGAAAACCGCCGCCGCCATCCCATTGCCAAGCCGGGGGAGACTACGGCCGATGCGATTCAGCGCGAGCGCCTGCAGCTGCAGGGCGTTCGCGACCGAGCTGACATGATTATCGATACGAGCCGCTTGCGCACCTCTGCTCTGCGCAACAAATTGCGCATGGCGTTCTCCGAGTTGTCCGACCAGCAGCTCATGGACGTTCACGTGTTCTCGTTTGGCTTTAAGCACGGTATGCCCGTCGAGGCGGACATTATGATCGACGTTCGCTTCCTGCCCAATCCGTTCTACGATCCCGAGATGCGCACGATGACCGGTCTCGATAAGAAAGTCTCTGACTTTGTTCTGGACCATCCCAAGACCCAGGAGTTCTGGAAGGCCTGGACGCAGCTGCTCGATACGGTCATGCCCGGCTATATCGCGGAGGGCAAGCCACAGCTTTCTATTGCCATCGGTTGCACGGGCGGTCAACACCGCAGCGTTGCCATCGCCGAGGCTACGGCACGTTATTTGGAAGGCGCCCAGTATCACGTGAGCATTTCTCATCGCGACCTGTCGCGCGCCAACACGAAAGCATAGGCCTGCATGTCGTTTACCGCCGAGGTGCGTGACGAGCTCGCGCGCTGCGAACCCGAATGTGAATACTGCGATTTGTCGACGCTTGCCGCCCTGACGCGTGTGAGCGGTACACTTTCGCTGGCCGGCTCCGGGCGGTATCGTTTGACGGTCGCGACCGAGACGGGTGCCGTCGCGCGCACGATGATCACACTGACGCATCGCATCCTTAAGCTCAAAACGGAATTTACCGTTCGTAAATCGGTCTTGCATAAGGTTCGTAACTATCTCATTACCCTGCCCGATCAACCCGACCTGGACAAGGCTCTGGTGCTGCTGGGCATTCTAGACCGCAGGGGAGGACTCGTCGCCGGTGTTCCCCGGCACATCGTTGCCCGTCCCTGCTGCAGGCTTGCCTACATCCGCGGCGCGCTCATCGCCGGCGGTTTCGTGGCCGATCCCCGCGGCGACTTTCATTTGGAGGTCGCGGTGCAGGGCGAGCAGTATGCCCGGGGACTTTGCAATCTATTGGAGCAGATTGGGGTCTATGCGCGCGTTAACGCGCGGCGCGGATCCTTTGCTGTCTACATTAAGAGCGCCGAGGAGATCGAACAGCTCCTAAAGCTGATTGGTGCCAAGCGCAGCGTTGCCGAGATTGAGGAGGCGCGCGCGGTCAAATTGGTTAAGAACGACGTAAACCGTCGCGTGAATGCCGAACTGGCCAATCAGACCAGAAGTGCGGGTGCCGCCCAGCATCAGCTTGCGTTGATCGATGAGCTCGAACAGCGGGGTTTGCGCGACACGCTTCCGGACGCCTTGGCAGTCTTTTGCGACCTGCGCGAGCGCTATCCCGATCTGTCGCTGCGCGATCTGGGCGAGATGGCTGACCCTCCCTTGTCGAAGTCTGCCCTGTACCATCGCGTTTTGAGGCTTGAAAAGCTCATTGAAGCAAACAGGTAGTTTGAAGTATCGACTTATATACGGATTTAGCTGCTATTTTATTCTTTAAAACGTTTTAACGTAAATTTGATTTTCAATTTCGAGCATTCTCGTGAAATTCAAGTCAAAAAAAAGGTATATTAGGCGAGTGGTTAGTTTGTGGGCCTCAACGGCGGGCGCTGTAGCTCGCGGGGGCCTTACGAAAGGAGACACAATGGCAGTAAAGGTTGCTATTAACGGCTTCGGTCGCATCGGTCGTCTGGCTTTCCGTCAGATGTTCGGTCATGAGGGCTCCGAGATCGTCGCTATCAACGACCTCACCTCTCCCGATATGCTCGCTTACCTGCTGAAGTACGACTCCACGCAGGGCAACTACGCTCGCGATCACGAGGTCGTTGCTGGCGAGGATTCCATCACCGTTGACGGCAAGGAGATCAAGATCTACAAGGAGGCCGACGCCAACAACCTGCCTTGGGGCGACCTCGACGTCGACGTCGTTCTCGAGTGCACCGGCTTCTACACCAGCAAGGCTAAGGCTCAGGCCCACATCAACGCTGGCGCCAAGAAGGTCGTCATCTCCGCTCCGGCCGGCAGCGATCTGCCCACCATCGTGTACAACGTCAACCATGAGACGCTGACCGCTGAGGACAACATCATCTCCGCTGCTTCCTGCACCACCAACTGCCTCGCCCCGATGGCCAAGGGTCTGAACGACTTCGCTCCCATCGTGTCCGGCATCATGACCACCATCCACGCCTTCACCGGCGACCAGATGCCGCTCGACGGCCCGCAGCGCAAGGGCAACTTCCGTCGCTCCCGCGCCTGCTCCGAGAACATCGTCCCGAACACCACGGGCGCTGCCAAGGCCATCGGCCTGGTTCTCCCCGAGCTCAACGGCAAGCTCATCGGTGCCGCCCAGCGCGTCCCGACGCCGACCGGCTCGCTGACCAACCTCTACGCCGTCGTTGACAAGAAGGTCACCGTCGACGAGGTCAACGCTGCCATGAAGGCCTACGCCGAGACCATCCCCGAGACCTTCGCCTACAACGAGGACCAGATCGTCTCCCGCGACATCGTCGGCGAGACCCACGGCTCCATCTTCGACGCCACTCAGACCATGTGCTCTGACCTCGGCAACGGCCAGACCCTCGTTCAGGTCACCTCTTGGTACGACAACGAGAACTCCTACACCTCTCAGATGGTCCGCACCATCAAGTACTTCGAGAAGTTCGTTGCTTAATTTAGCTTTTAGCGAATAGCTCGTTGAGCGTCTAAAGAAGGGCGCGGCCTTATAGGGCTTACACCCTAGGGTCGCGCCCTTTTTATAGTAAATCGTCTGCCGTAATGGGAGGCAGACACGTACGAAAGGTAGAAGCAAACATGGCCTTTACCAAGAAGACCGTCCGCGACATCGATGTCGACGGCAAGCGCGTTCTCGTCCGCGTTGACTTCAACGTGCCTATCAAGGATGGAGTCGTTGGCGACACCACCCGTATCAAGGCTGCCCTGCCCACCATCAACTACCTCGTTGAGCACAACGCTCGCGTCATCCTCATGAGCCACCTCGGCCGTCCCGAGGGCACTGGCTTCCAGCCTGAGCTCTCCCTTGAGCCTGTCGCCAAGAAGCTTGCCGAGCTCTCTGGTCTCGACGTTGCCTTTGTCGCCGACACTTACGGCGAGAAGGCTGCCGAGGCTGTCGCTGCCGTCGAGCCGGGCAAGGTTCTCGTTCTCGAGAACGTCCGCTTCGATAAGCGTGAGAAGAAGAACGATCCCGAGATCGCGAAGAAGCTCGCTTCCTATGGTGACGTCTTCGTTCTCGATGCCTTCGGCACCGCTCACCGCGCCCAGGGTTCCGTCGTGGGCCCCGCCGCTTACCTGCCTGCCGTCGCTGGCTTCCTGCTCGAGAAGGAGGTCGACACGCTGACCGGCATCTTCGCCGAGCCCGAGCGCCCCTTCGTCGCCATCGTCGGCGGTTCCAAGGTTTCCTCCAAGATCGGCGTTCTCGATCACCTCATCGACTCTGCTGACACCCTGATCATCGGTGGCGGCATGGCCTACACCTTCTTCCTGGCCAAGGGCTACAAGACCGTCGGTACCTCCCTCAAAGAGGAGGACTGGGTCGAGCGCGCCGGCGAGATGCTCAAGAAGGCCGAGGAGAAGGGTGTCAAGATCCTACTCCCCATCGACAACCGTGTTGCCGATCACTTTGGCGAGGACGCTGTCCCCGAGGTTGTTGCTTCCGACGCTATCCCCGACGATCGTGAGGGTATGGACATCGGTCCCAAGACCGAGGAGCTCTATGCCGAGGCTGTCAAGGGCGCCAAGACCGTGTTCTGGAACGGCCCCATGGGCGTCTTCGAGTTTGACAACTTTGCTCACGGCACCCAGGCTATCGCCGAGGCTCTCGCCGAGGCTGACTGCACCTCGATCATAGGCGGTGGTGACTCTGTCGCAGCTGTCAACAAGTTCAACCTGGCCGACAAGATGAGCTGGATCTCCACCGGTGGTGGCGCTTCCATGGAGCTCGTCGAGGGTAAGGCCCTGCCCGGAGTGGAGGCGCTTCTCGATGCCTAATCGCACCCTTCTCATCGCTGGTAACTGGAAGATGAACAACGACGTCGCCGAGGCCGCCAAGCTCGCCGACGAGCTGGCTCAGGCTCTGCCCGAGGTTCCGGCTGGCGTCGAGGTGCTCGTCTGCCCTCCGACCATCGACATCACCACGGTTCATGACCGCATTCAGGCTGCCCCCATCGCCCTCGGTGCACAGAACGTGTACTGGGAGGCCAAGGGTGCCTTCACCGGTGAGTCCTCTTGCGACATGCTCAAGTCCGCTGGCTGCACCTACTGCATCATTGGCCACTCCGAGCGTCGTGACTACTTCCACGAGACCGACGAGGACCAGAACAAGAAGGCCAAGGCTCTCGTTGCCGCCGGTCTTGTTCCCGTCTTCTGCTGCGGCGAGTCCCTCGAGGTCCGCGAGGCTGGCACCTATGTCGAGCACGTCGTGAACCAGGTCAAGGCTGGCCTTGCTGGTCTTGAGATCACCTGCCCCAAGCAGGTCGTCGTCGCCTACGAGCCCATCTGGGCCATTGGCACCGGCAAGACCGCTACCGCCGAGGACGCTCAGGAGGTCTGCGGCGCTATCCGTGAGACCCTCAAGGAGATGTTCGGCGAGGAGCTCGCCAACGGCATCCGCGTTCTCTATGGTGGCTCTGCCAAGCCCGGCAACATTGCCGAGCTCGTCGCCAAGCCCGACGTTGACGGCGCCCTCGTGGGCGGCGCTTCGCTCAAGGCTGCCGACTTCGCCTCTATGGTCGTCAAGGCAGGCGAGTAGGACATATGGCACAGCGTCATCTTCCCGCACTCCTGATCATTATGGACGGCTGCGGCCTGGCTCCGGCCGATGGCGAGAACGCCGTCGCCGCTGCCAAGACGCCCTTCCTTGATAGCCTGTACGAGAAGTACCCCCACACCACGCTCGGCGCTTCGGGCGAGGACGTGGGTCTTCCCGATGGCCAGATGGGCAACTCCGAGGTGGGTCACCTCAACATCGGTGCCGGCCGCATTGTGTTCCAGGAGCTTTCGCGCATCAACAACGCCATCAAGGACGGCTCCATCGCCAAGAACGAGGTTTTTGTCAAGGCTATGGACGATGTCAAGGCTGACGGCAAGACTCTCCACCTCATGGGCCTTATGAGCCCTGGCGGTGTTCATTCTCACATGAACCACGTCGAGGCTCTGGTCAAGATGGCTGCCGAGCATGGCGTCAAGACCGTTCGCGTCCACGCCTTCATGGATGGCCGCGATGTCGACCCGCAGTCTGGTGCCGGCTACATGAGTGAGTTCTGCGCCTTCCTGGCCAAGATCTCCGAGGAGACCGGTTGCGACGCTCGCGTTGCCACCGTCTCGGGCCGTTATTGGGCCATGGACCGCGATAATCGTTGGGAGCGCATCCAGCGCGCCTACGACGTCATGGTCAACGCGTCCGATGCTGATACCGACCCCGTTGCCGGTATCAAGGCCTACTACGAGAAGGATCCGCGCGGCGACGAGTTCGTCGAGCCCTTCGCTGCCCACAACGAGGGCATTCACGAGGGCGACGCGGCCATCTTCTTCAACTTCCGTCCCGACCGCGCTCGTCAGATGACCCGCGTGTTCACGGACAAGGAGTTCGACGGCTTTGAGCGCGAGCAGATCAAGCTTTCGCACTTTGTGACGATGACCGAGTACGATCCGACGTTTGACGTCGAGGTCGCCTTCCCCAAGACGTTCCCCGAGAACGTCCTGGCCGACGTTATCGCCGCCAACGGCCTGAAGCAGCTGCACACCGCCGAGACCGAGAAGTACGCCCACGTGACGTTCTTCCTCAACGGCGGCATCGAGGAGCCCAAGGAGGGCGAGGAGCGCGTGCTCGTCGCTTCCCCCAAGGTCGCTACCTACGATCTGCAGCCTGAGATGAGCGCTCCCGAGGTTACCGAGAAGCTCGTCGCTGCCATCAACGAGGATCGCGCTGATTTCTACATCGTGAACTTCGCGAACTGCGACATGGTTGGTCACACCGGTGTCTTCGACGCCGCCGTTAAGGCCGTCGAGGCTGTTGACGATGCCTTGTCCAAGGTTGTCCCGGCGATTCTCGCCAAGGGTGGCTTTGCGCTGATCACCGCCGACCACGGCAACGCCGACCACATGTTTGACGTTGCTTCCGACGGTTCCAAGCATCCGTTCACGGCTCACACCACCAACCGTGTGCCGTTCATCATCGTTGATGAGAAGGCCAAGCTCACCGGTATCGAGGACGGCCGTCTTTCCGATATCGCTCCGACCATGCTCACCATGGCTGGTATTGAGCCTTCCGCCGAGATGACGGGCCGCGTGCTCGCCACCGAGGCCTAAGAGAAAACGCCAAGCGTTTCTTTGAAAAGGGGTTGTCCGTATTCGGGCAACCCCTTTTTTCTGCCATTTGGGGACGGGGTAGAAATGGTAGAAATATTTTTCCTCTAAAGCTTGACTTCCCGTTTGCCTGTGATGGTTTGCCGCTGGCTAGTTTTCTTTCGTTGCCAACCTTGTATTAATGCCTATCTGGGTAGAGTTTGATGCAAACATGCATGCGGATTGTGAGGTCCAGCAATGACAAGGCAGGCCAGAGTAAAGTCCCCCTACGGCTATTACCATGTGATGATGAGAGGCTGTGGCAAGCAGTACCTATTCGAAGAGGATTATCAACGCAGGTTTTTCATGTCCGTAGCGGGTGAAGCATGCACGCAGTACAAGGCTTCGTTATGCGCCTGGTGCCTCATGGACAACCATGTGCATATGCTGCTTTCTGATCGCGAGGACCATATGTGGGAGGTCGTCCATTACATAGGAACCCTCTATGGTCAGTTTTTCAACAGGGTGACCGGACGCTGCGGCCCCGTATTTCAGGATCGCTACAAAAGTAAGCCTATTGAGTCTAATGACTATTTTATGCAGGCAATTCGCTACATTCACGATAATCCGATTGAGCTTGGTTGCCGCCCGGAGGCCTACCAATGGAGCAGCTATCAAGCCTACCTTGGTGAAGGCGGCCACCTGGATCGGAGCATCCTATTTAGTCTAATCGGCGGACGGGGAAATTTTGAATCCTTTAGCAAATCGGGCCGCAAGGATACCTATGTATTGAATTCTGGCCGTTCGATGACGGTATTTGAGCAGGAGCGCAAGGCTAGGGGAGTCCTGGACGGCATGGATCCCCATGATGTTATGGGGCTTCCCGGTCCATTTGAACGTGCCGAAGCTGTTCGCAGGCTGTATGAGGCTGGCTTTAGTGAACGACAGATTGGCCGTCTTACGGGGCTTGGACGCTATGTCGTTCAAAATGCCCTCAAATCACTTTAATAGATGAAAATCAAGAGCTATTTCTGCCATTTCTACCCCGTCCCCGAGTGGCGGGTAGGGGAGAGCGGGGGTTGTGGTACAGTACTGGAGTTTGAATTGTTCTATTAAGGAGCTTATCTATGGGTCCGTTCCAGATTCTTCTGTTTGTCGTTTGGGCTGTCTCTGCCGTGGCGCTGACGATTCTCGTCCTGATGCATTCCGGTAAGGGCACCGGCGTTTCGGATATGATCGCTAGCTCGCTGTATAACTCCAGCTCTGCCACAGGTGTTATGGAGCAGAACCTCGACCGCCTGACCGTCATCATGGCTGTCGTGTTTGCCGTGTGCGTCGTGCTGTGCATGTTCTTCTTCCCGCAGGGCATCGTGGGCTACTAATCACGAGCCGCATAAGTACTTGTAAAGGGTTCCGCAAGTGCGGGACCCTTTTTTGTTTACATATTCGTAACAGAGTCAAAAATATCACCACATACTGCGCCCAACTAAAGAAATTCTTGACCGTTAACCGGAATTAGCCCCAAATCGTGCATAAAATGCGCTACTGTATTGCAAAACGTTGGCCTGTTGTGCATAACCAGCCATAGCAGCGGGCAGCGTTTTGATGGTTCGGATCGGATTGTCTCGACATGTGTCCGACTGAACATTTCTTTGTCCTATCTCATAAGGAGGATGGCATGGCTGATTCTATGTTCCACCAGCCCGTTATGGGTCGTCGCGCCTTTGTTGGCGGCACCCTTGCTGCGAGCTCCATGGCTTTTCTTGCCGCATGTGGCAAGAAGGGCGGCGACGCTTCCGGTTCTGAGTCCGGTTCGACGCTGAACTTCTACATCAACAACCCGGTCTGCATCGACCCCTACAACGTCCAGGAGGACCAGGGTACTCAGGTCGAGTATCAGCTCTTTGACGCTCTGACCTCTTACGACGCCGAGAAGGGCGAGATCGTTCCGCTGGCTTGCGAGTCCTTTGAGTCCAACGACGACGCCACCGAGTTTACCTTCAAGATCAAGAAGGCCAAGTTCCACAACGGTGACGACGTTACCTCTAAGTCCTTCAAGCTCGGTTGGGAGCGTCTGGTCAACACCAAGTCGGCCATCGCTACCGAGTATGGCCCTTCCGAGGTCTCCTATCACCTTTCCATGGTCGAGGGCTATGACGATCTGCTTGCCGGTAACGCTACTGAACTCAGCGGTGTTACCTGCCCCGACGATGAGACCCTCGTCGTCAAGCTGTCTTCCGCTTACGCCGACTTCCCCTTCGTCGCCTCTCACCCGGCTCTGGCCCCGGTTCCCGAGTGCGCCGAGTCCGATGCCAAGAGCTTCTACCTTGCACCGGTCGGTAACGGCCCGTTCATGATGGACGGCAAGTGGGAGGATGGTCAGGAGATCAACCTCAAGAAGTTCGACGATTACTATGGCGACAAGGCCAAGATCGATGGCATCCACTTCCAGGTCATCAAGGACATGGAGACCGCTTACAAGGAGTTCCAGGCCGGTAACCTCGATGTCTGCGACGTTCCCGTCGCTCAGATCGATGCCGCCAAGAAGGATCGCGGCGTGTCCAAGGACGGCTACACCATGGGTGACGGCGAGCGCATGCTGCTCGGCGCCGAGCCTTCCACCTACTACCTGACCTGCAACAACACGGCCGAGCCGTTCAACAACGCTGACCTGCGCAGGGGTATCTCCCTGGCCATCAACCGTGAGGCCATCTGCAAGACTATCTTCAAGGGTACCCGTACCCCCGCCGACGGCATTGTTCCTCCGGGCATCGATGGCTACAAGGAGGGCGCATGGGAGTTCTGCGCCTACGACGTCGACAAGGCTAACGAGTACCTCGACAAGGTTGCTCCTGCCGGTGCCAACGGTGACCGTGGCATTAGTGTGACCCTTTCCTACAACCAGGACGGTGGCCACAAGGAGATCATGGAGTCCATCATCGGCGACCTCGCCAAGGTTGGCGTTACCGCTGTCTCCGATACCCCCGAGTGGTCTGCCCTGCTCGAGCAGTATCAGAACTTTAACTATCAGTTCGGTCGTCTGGGTTGGATTGCTGACTACCCGATCATGGACAACTTCCTGTATCCGCTGTTCCACTCCGACTCCCTCGGTGGCGACAACCGCTCTGGTTACAACAACCCCGAGTTCGACGCCAAGGTCGACGAGGCTCGCACTACGGTTGACGACAAGGAGCGCGTCGCTAAGATGCAGGAGGCCGACGCAATGGTCGCTGCCGACTGCCCGGTCATCCCGGTGATGTTCTACACGCACACCATCGCCGGCTCCGATCGCATCAAGCACCTTTATGTCGATCCGCAGAAGCACGCCGATCTGGGTACCGCTGAGCTTGCTTAAGAGTTTGCAGCTTCCGTGAGGGTCAAGTATTTACGTAGACCTCATGGGAAACATACAGTTCTCCCTAACCTGGGGTAAACTGGCTGATGGTAATTTTGGGATGCCGGTCTGGCGATCGGCATCCCATTTAGGTTAATCCCTAGATAGGGGAGTGGTATGGGTAAGTACATCGTTAAACGTGTGCTTCAGTTCATCCCGGTGTTTTTGGGCGTTACGCTGATTCTGTTCGCCCTCCAGAATATCGTGCCGGGAGATCCGATCAAGCTGATCGGTGGAGACAAGGCTCTGTCCCCCGAGGTGGAGCTTCAGCTTCGTGTTCGCTATCACCTGGTCCAGACGGACGAGGACGGCAACGCGATCCTTGACGAGAACGGCGACCCCGTTCAAACGTCGCTCGTGGACCGTTACTTGTATTACATGAACGGCCTGCTTCATGGCGATCTGGGCAATTCGTATCAGCGCAAGCTGCCGGTTACGGAAATCTTCGCCCAGAAGTATCCGTATACGGTCAAACTTGCCGCGTGCGCCATCGTACTCGAGGCGATCATGGGTATCGGTGCGGGTATCATTTCGGCGGTAAAGCGTTATTCCTTCTGGGATATTTTGGTAACGCTCACCACGTCGATCCTCGTTGCGGTCCCGGCCTTCTGGCTCGGTATGTTGTTGCAGCTGTTCTTTGGCGTCATCCTCAAGGACGCCACGGGCGGTGCATTCTCCATGCCGATCTCGGGTGCCGGTGGTTCCAGCTCTCAGTATCAGGATTGGATGCACTATGTGCTTCCGACCATTACGCTGGCTTCGGTTTCGACCGCTTATGCTGCCCGCATAATGCGCTCGCAGCTGCTTGACGTCATGAACCAGGATTACATCCGTACGGCAAAGGCCAAGGGTCTCTCCAATCGTGCGATCATCATCAAGCATGCGCTTAAGAATGCACTCATCCCCGTCGTTACCTATATTGGTGTCGACTTTGGTGGCATGCTTTCGGGCGCCATCCTGACCGAGACGGTCTTTAACTGGCCCGGTATCGGCTATGAGGTCTATCGCGCCATTAGCATGCGTGACTGGCCCATCGTTATGGGCGGCGTTACGCTCATCGTTGTCGTCGTCATGGTGATCAACCTGCTCGTCGACATTAGCTATGCATTCCTCGACCCGCGCATCCGCCTTGGCGGTCCGTCGGATAAGGCCTAAGGGAGGTACGTCTCATGCAGGAAACTGATTCTCAGTCTCAGGAGCAGGCTACCGCCACCAAGGCCGCATCTGCTCCCGCCAAGTCCCGCACGCTGTGGGGCGACGCTTTTAAGCGTCTTCGTAAGAACAAGCTCGCCGTTATCGGTGTCTGCTGGATCATCATCGTCGTTGTGGTTGCCCTGACCGCAGATCTGTGGGCTAAGCCCTGGCTCGGTTCTCCGACGGCTTCCGACTCGACCACTATGGCCGAGACGTCGCTGCTGGCTCCGTGTGCAGAGCATCCGTTTGGCACCGACGCCCTTGGTCGTGACATTCTTGTCCGCGTTATCTACGGTGCGCGCGTTTCGCTGTCCGTCGGAATTATGGCCACCGCGATCTCCACGCTGATTGGTCTGGTCATGGGTGCTCTGGCCGGTTTCTACGGCGGCATCTGGGATACGATCATCATGCGCTGTGCGGACATCTTCCTGGCGTTCCCGTACGTGCTGTTCGTTGTCGCCATGATCGCCGTTATCGGCCGTGGTCTTCAGAACGTCTTTATCGCCATCGGTATTCTCGGCTGGCCTTCGATTGCGCGCGTCTTCCGCTCTGCGATCTTGACCGTCAAGGAAAACGACTATGTTGATGCTGCGCGCGCGATGGGTGCATCTGATGCTCGTATCGTTGTACGTCACATCTTCCCGAACTCCGTCGCCTCCATCGTGGTCTACGCGACCATGAACATTGGTGGCGCCATTCTGACCGAGTCCGCTCTGTCCTTCCTCGGCATGGGCGTTATTCCGCCTACGCCTTCGTGGGGCTCCATGATTCAGGACGGTCAGCAGTATCTTCTGACCGCTCCCTGGATGATGATCATGCCCGGTCTGGCAATTCTCTCGACGGTGCTCGCCTTCACCCTGCTGGGTGACGGTCTGCGCGACGCCCTCGACGTCAAGATGAAGGACGCATAAGGATGAAGAAGAACAAGAACTATGTGGACCTGAAGGACCAGCCGGTTCCTGAGGGCCAGCATCTGCTCGAGGTCGATGACCTTAAGATGTATTTCCACACCGAGGATGGCGTTGTTCGCGCTGTCGACGGTGTCTCCTACACGCTCGATCGCGGCGAGACCCTGGGCGTCGTCGGTGAGTCCGGCTCCGGTAAGTCCGTGACCGCCATGACCATCATGGGCCTCATCTCGATGCCTCCGGGAAAGATCGAGGGCGGCGACGTTCGCTATCGCGGTCGTTCTATCCTCGAGATGACCGAGGAGGAGATGCAGCACATTCGCGGCAACGACATCGCGATGATCTTCCAGGATCCTATGACCTCCTTGAACCCGGTCTATAAGATCGGCAAGCAGGTGGGCGAGGGCCTTCGTCTGCACCGTGGCTACTCCAAGCAGGAGGCGCTCAAGCGCGCTACCGAGCTTTTGGACCTCGTGGGTATCCCCGAGCCCGAGAAGCGCGTCAATGAGTATCCGCACCAGTTCTCCGGCGGTATGCGTCAGCGTGTCATGATCGCTATGGCTCTTGCCTGCGATCCCGATATCCTGATTGCCGACGAGCCCACGACGGCTCTGGACGTTACCATTCAGGCTCAGATTATCGAGCTCATGCAGGAAATGCAGGAGAAGAACGGCAACGCCATCATCATGATTACCCATGACCTGGGTGTCGTCGCCGATATGGCCGACAAGATCATGGTTATGTACGCCGGCCGTCCCGTCGAGTTCGGTACTGCTGAGGAAATCTTCTACGAGAGCCGTCACCCCTATACCTGGGGTCTGATCCGCTCCATCCCGGAGCAGGCTATCGATGAGAAGAAGCCGCTTACGCCGATTCACGGCAACCCGCCTTCGCTCATGAACCTGCCCGAGGGCTGCGTGTTCTCGCCTCGTTGCCCCTATGCGACCGATAAGTGCCGCAAGCAGCGCCCCGAGCGCGTTGTCACCGAGTCTGGTCACTACTCTGCGTGCCACTACTCCGGTGACCCCGAGTTCCTCAAGAACGCTCCTGAGACGTCCCGTACGCGCAAGGATTCCAAGAAGGGAGGCGAGGCGTAATGGCAGATACCAACGAGCGTACTCCGCTGCTGAAGGTCGAGCACCTCTCTAAGGAGTTCCCCGCTGAGTCCGGCATGTTCGCCAAGCGCTTCTCCAAGCGTGTTGTTTCTGCAGTAAATGACATTTCGTTCGAGATTTATCCGGGCGAGACCTTTGGTCTGGTTGGTGAGTCTGGTTGCGGTAAGTCCACGACGGGTCGCACCATCATGCGCCTGACCAAGCCGACCGCCGGTAAGGTGTTCTTCCAGGGTAAAGACGTTGCCGAGATGAGCAAGCATGAGATCAAGGACATGCGTCGCGAGATGCAGTTCATCTTTCAGGATCCCTATGCTTCGCTCAATCCCCGTATGACCATCGGCGAGATCGTCTCCGAGCCCATGACCATTCATGGCGTGGGTACCAAGGAGGAGCGTATCGAGCGCGTCCGCGAGCTGCTGGACGTCGTCGGTCTGAATCCCGAGCACATCAACCGTTATCCGCACGAGTTCTCGGGCGGCCAGCGCCAGCGTGTCGGCATCGCCCGCGCGTTCGCTCTGAAGCCCAAGCTGATTATCTGCGACGAGCCTGTCTCTGCACTTGACGTATCCATTCAGGCCCAGGTTCTGAACCTTCTTAAGGAGCTCCAGGACAAGTTCGGTACCGCATATCTGTTTATCGCCCACGACCTGTCCGTCGTGCAGCACATCTCCGATCGCGTTGCCGTTATGTACCTGGGCAAGATGGTCGAGGTTTCGGACTGGAAGACGCTCTACAGTGAGCCGCACCACCCGTACACGCAGTCGCTGCTGTCTGCCGTGCCGGTGCCCGATCCGGATATCCAGAAGACCCGCAAGCGCATCATCCTCGCCGGCGATCCGCCGTCGCCGCTGGATCCGCCGACCGGCTGCCGTTTCCACACGCGCTGCCCGATCGCGCAGGGCATCTGCTCCGAAAAGCTTCCTGAGTTTAAGGAAGTTGCCCCGGGTCACTGCTGCGCCTGCCACTTCGCGGAGCCGTTCCCGATCAAGGAATCGCACATCGACCTGTAGTCGGTTGTTTGTCCGGGCCCGTGCTGGACTTAGTTTTCAGAACGTCCTCGACCATGGAAACCCCCTTATCCTGCTCCTTCGGAGCTGCGGATAAGGGGGTTTCCTGGTCTGCGGAATGTTCTGAAAACTAAGTCCAGCACGGGCCCTGAGTTACCGCCGCAGGGGGGGGGCGATTCCTTGATCGCTCACTTAATCTAATAGGAAAGATAGTGAGGCCGGAGCTTTAGCTCCGGCCTCCTTATATAAGGGCTCGGCAAAGCCGAGCCGCTAAATTTGTATCAGCCCTCAGAACATGTTTGAGAACTGTGCCTGAAGTACGTATTTGCAGGCCCCGTATCGGTGTTGCCTCCCGGCGCATTCCGCAGGGGGAGCGATATTTCGCAGCACGAAGTGCGTAGCAAAATATCGCTCATGCCCGAGGACGCGCCGGGAGGCAACACCGATACGGGGCCGGACATATAGATCTACCTGCGCATTTACAAATTCGTAAACTTTTTTCTAAAAAGTGCTTGCACAGTTCTCGAATCATAGGTTATTATCTTCCTCGTTGAACGCGCGGGTCCGACAAAACGAACCGTGAATCAACAACATAGCATGTCGGAGTGGCGGAATTGGCAGACGCGCTAGCTTGAGGTGCTAGTGACCGCTTTTTGGTCATGCGGGTTCAAGTCCCGCCTCCGACACCATCGCATTTGAGAAGCCTCTTCGGAGGCTTTTTTGTTACCGATAGACGGTGAGGTCCACGATGGAAACGCTTGAGCGCAACGAGTGGGCAGACGTTGCCCAACTGGTCGAGATCACGAGCGATGCTGTCATCATCTGTGAGCTCGACGGAACCATTCTGCATGTGAATAATCGTTTGCTCGACCTGATGTGCGAGGAACGCGCTGACGTCATCAGCGGTGATGTCAAAGACGTTCTGTACTCGTCTGCCTTTGAGCGCGCGACCGAACATCGTCTACCGTTTGAGACCGATGGCTCCGAGAGCGAGCTGATGCTCAAGCTGAGCGACGGGTCCTTTATTCCCGTCTTGGTTCGCGCAGGTTCCGTTACGCCTCCGCGTATCTTTGGACGTCGTGCACCGCGTGTCCTGGTGGCGCTTCACAGCATCGAAGAGCAGTATTCCCACGATCGTCAGCTCAAACGTGCGCTATCGGAGCTTAGGGTGGCGAATAAACGCCTTTCGGGTACCCTTTCGGTCATTATGAGTACCGTGGGCTCCGATGAGCTCCCCAGCTTGCTCGATACCGTTTTGAATCAGCTCGTTGGAACGCTCGATGCCTCCGGTGCGGCTATCTATTTTTCCGAGAGCGGCGGCTTTAAGCTCCGCGGTGTTTCTAGGGAGCTTGAGGATAGCTATCTGCCCGAGTTTATGCCGTACGGCGCGGGCATTCCGACCTACGTGCTTCGCGAGTCGCGTGCCTGTCGCCTGTCGATTCAGCAGGACCTTGAGGGCGACCGGGTTGCTTCGGGTATGTTCATGGATTTGGACAATCGTTCCAAGCACTTGCTGCGCGTGCAGGATATGCCCCCGTATCGCAGCGAGATCTGTCTTCCCGTGTTTTACGGCACGCAGGTCCTTGGCGTGTTGGAAGTTGGCTGGAAACGCCCCCAGGCGCCACTTGCCTATGACGTGAACGTGCTCGAGGTCATCTGCGATTATCTGTCTATTCAGCTGGTCGGCATGGCGTCGAGCTTACGTTCGCGCCGCACGGCGGAGCTCGGCCGCTCGCTCAATTTGCTGCGCGACGAACTGTTTACCTATCTCGATGATCCCGTTGCCGCTTCGCGAGCGGTGTCGACGGAAATCTGCACGGTGCTCAATTGTCATTTCTGCCCCGTGGAGTATGATGCGGGCCTCGAAACCTATGTCATCGATTTTGAGGGCGGCAGTCGTGTGGCGCTGCCGGACGATCCGGAGTCACTCTTCTTTTCTGTCACGGCGCCAGCAGCGCGCCTGGGGGCAGCCCCCGACGGGTTTGAGACATCGGTGTTGGGCGGGACGAGCGCTGACGACATCAAGCACGTGCGCCTTACACGTGTGGACGAATCCACGTCTATGGGTTCATGGTTGAGGGCCCACGGCCTACCGTGTCAGGGGCTTTATGTCGACTCCGGCATCGAAGCGGGGCGCTACCACTCGGAAGCGGATGGCAAACGAAGCAACGATGCGATTGTTCCCGCTGATATCGCCAAGGGGCCGACGAGGCGCGCTTTGCTGCTCCGCGATGGCAGCCAAGAACCAATTGACGACCTTGAATACGACTACCTGGTGCATCTGGCGCATGACTTTGAGCTGATCTATGAAGACGAGTCTCAAAAGCGCGAAGAGCGTCATATCGCTCAGACGCTTCAGATTGGCATGAGAAATTCGCTTGGTGACGTTCCGGGCATTGCAACCGATTCGGTATACCTATCGGCAACGAATTCTGCGTTGGTCGGCGGCGACTTCTATACGCTTGTCCGTCTTCCCGACGATTGTGCCGTAATGATTTTGGGCGATGTATCCGGCAAGGGGATTGAGGCGGCGTCGATGTCGGCGCTCGTCAAGACGGCGCTGACGGCCTATGCCTGGGAGGGTGCAGGGCCTGCCCGTATGGCACGCTCGCTCAATAGCATGCTCATGGGCTTTTCGAGGGTCGAGACGTTTGTGACGGCGTTTATCGCCAAGATCGATCTTAAAGCGGGCCGCGCTACTTATTGCTCTGCGGGACATCCTCCCACTATGGTCATTAGGCCGTCGTCGACGCCGC
>CABUTP010000009.1 GCA_902494545.1 uncultured Collinsella sp.
CGGCCGACGCCCCCTGCGGGTGTGAGCGGATTTGACTGCGCGTTACTTGTCGCCGCCGAGCTTGTGTGGCTTGTAGGCGAGGGCATTGACGAGTGCATCGGCGGCGGACTTGACGGCTGCCGGCTGCGGATCGTTGACGTGGTCCTCGGGGTGCACGGGCAGGTCCTTCTTGACCGCATCGTGGATGAGATTGAGGTACTCGGCCACGCCGGTGGCCGACAGGTGCGTGCCGTCGCCGTCAAACAGGTCGTTGCGGTTGGCGCTGTACCCGTACCAGTCGATAACGCGTACATTCTTGTAGCGCGTTGCGGCGTTGGCGATGGCCTGGTTCGTGGACCCGACCCACGGCTGCGGGCTACGCGTGTTTACAAACACGACAATGCGCTGCTCGCCGGCGTCGGCCATGATCGCGTCGACCTGGGCGTCCGTTACCAAACCGTTGGTGCCCAGGGCAAAGACCACGATCTTGCCGGCAAGGTTCTGCTGGATATAGCCCTCAAATGTCGCGCGGCCCGCATCAAACTGGCGGCCCTTTTCGGCATCGATATGGCTGTGCGGAAACACACCATCAAAGGAATCAACGGCGCGTAGCGACACGGAGTCACCGATCATCAACAGGTCGTAGGAGCCATCGGGGAAGCCGTCGTTGTCCTTGTCGGTGTCATCGGCCGCCTGCTGGTCGGTGGGCGCGGTGTTTTTGGCTTCCTTGTTCAGAACTTCGGCGCCCTCGCCGCTCAGCGCGGACGTCTCGGGCACAAAGATCAGGCCGCCCAGTGCAACGACCAACACGACAGCGCAGGCTGCACAGACAGGGACGTGCGTGCGTGCCCAGTTGGCGGGCGTGGTGGTGCCATCGCGGAATTCGGTGACGGTGCGGCCGAAGGCGCCCTTTCTAAACGGCGTTTCGATAAAGCGATAGGAGCACTCGGCTACGGCGACCACCACAAGTACCTGCAAGATGTACTGCCACCAGGGCGTATCGTTGATGTTGGCGACCGGGTTCATGAGCAACAGCAGCGGATAGTGCCACAGGTAGATGCTGTACGAGCGCTTGCCAACCCACACGAGCGGCTCGGCGGACAGCGCGCGGGCAACCATTCCCTGGGGCTGCACGCAGGCCGCGATGACCATGAGCGTGAGGATGGAGCATAACAGCGTGCCGCCGCGATACTGGAACGCGGTATAGCCGTTGGTGAGCGCGACCATGGCGGCAAGGCCAACCAGACCCACGACGCCCAACACATCGATGGATGCGGGCGAGGACCAAAAGCGCACGAGGGCGCTCGGCTGTGCCGGGGCGGTCTCGGCTGCTTCGTCGGCCTTCTCGCCAGGTTTGCCCTCGGCGTTCTTGCCGTGCTTGGCGGCGCCAGCCAGGCGATTGAGCCCCAAACGATGTGCGAGACGCACCGGCGCCAGGTCGCGATCGGGGATAAAGGCCATCCAGGCACCCAGCAGCAGCGAGAACACGCGGGTGTCGGTGCCGTAGTACACGCGGCTGGGGTCGGCGGCAGGGTTGTAAAGCACCATCATAGCGAGGGCAGATACCGCGGCAAGGCCCAGAACCACGCGGCGCGTGTTGGGCTTGCTCACATGCATGGATACCATGGCAAACAGCAGTGGCGGCCAAATCAGGTAGAACTGTTCCTCGATGGCAAGCGACCAAAAGTGCGTGAGCGGCGAGGGGTCGCCCAGAGCATTGAAGTACGAGACGTTTTGGGCAATCTGCCACCAGTTGTTGAAGAACAGCAGCGACGGCAGGATGTCGGGGCGCATCTTGGTGAGCATCACGTGGTTAAAGATGGTGCACAGCGCGCAGGTCACGAACACTACCGTTACCACGGCGGGGACCAGGCGACGGATGCGGCGAATCCAGAAGCTCTTAAGATCGATGCGGCCGGTCTTAGCGACCTCGTTGAGCAGCAGGCGCGTGATCAGATAGCCCGAAAGCACAAAGAAGATCGTGACGCCGAGCAGGCCGCCCTGAGTCCACGTGAGGTTGAGATGATAGAGCACTACCGCGACGACGGCGAGCGTACGCAGACCGTCGAGCGCAGGAATGTAGCGGGACTTGGGGCGAGCGGTCGCCCGTTCTTTTGCAGCGCTGTTGGTGTGGGTGCCCTTATTGGCGGGCGCGCGATGGGAGCCTGCGGTGTGGCGCGACTCGCCGGTGCGGCGGTCGGCGCGCGGGCGTTCGTGCGGCGCCTGGTTATCGGGCGCGCGGCGCGGGCCGCGTAGGCTCGATTGTGGGAATTGTTCCATAAAACATCATCCAATGACGAGAATAATCAGCACATATTCATTGTAGCTGCCTGCTCCTGTGAATGCTTGCTGCTGGCGCAAGCTCAAGCGTGCGTTCACATCAAAGTGAACTAAAGTTATAGAGGTGCGAGAGCGAGAGGCGCGAGAGCGCACGATCGACGGCCGACGGTGGGCATAAGGCCCGCAGATGAGGAGGTTCCCATGGCAGATCGCGGCATCGTTGCGGTGTTCGGCAGCATGAACATGGACCTTTCGGTGGCGTGCGAGCGCATGCCGCGCGCGGGTGAGACCGTCGGTGGCAGCGGTTTTATCACCAACGCCGGTGGCAAGGGCGCTAACCAGGCCGTTGCCGCCGCGCGCATGGGTGCGCGCACGTGCATGATTGGCGCGGTCGGCCGCGACGCGTTCGGTGCATCGCTCGTGGCGGGGCTCCAAGATGCTGGCGTGGACTGTGGCTTTGTGGCGCGGCGCGACGACGTGGAGACGGGCACGGCGACCATCATTCGCTGCGAGGGCGACAACCGCATCGTGCTGTCGCCGGGCGCCAACCATGCGCTTGCGGGCGAGGACGTTGCCTGCGCGCTGGGGCGTCTGGTTGCCGATGAGCTCGACGGAGACGCCAGCGAGATTGCCCCGGCTGTCGGAAGCGTCTTTATCGCCCAAGGCGAATGTGACCTTGTGGCGACGGCCGAGGCGCTTGTATGCGCTCACGAGCTGGGGTTCTATACGGTCTTTAATCCAGCGCCTGCTTGCGAGTTGCCTGCGGAGGCCTGGCCTGCGGTCGACTTGGTCTGCCCCAACGAGACTGAGTGCCAGGTGCTGACGGGCATCTTGCCCGCGGATGATGCGAGCTGCGTCGCGGCGCTCAATGCCCTGCTCGCCAAGGGTGCCGGAGCTGCGGTCATCACGTTGGGCGGCGCCGGGTCGGTTACGCTCGGCGATGACGGCGAGCCGCTGCGCATGCCGGCGCTCTCGAGCACGTTGGTCGATACGACGGCCGCGGGCGATACATTTATCGGTGCGCTTGCCGCGGCTCGTCTGGAGGGCCTGCCGCTCTTTGAGTGCATGGCGGCGGGTGCACGCGCCTCGGCGGTGACGGTGTCGCGCCTGGGCGCACAGCAGTCGATTCCCACGCGCGCCGAAGTTGATCGCGTGTTTGATTTAGACGATTTGGTACAAGACGGAGAAGCGGAGTAGAACAATGGCAATCAAGAAGCTGATCCTTGATCTGGATATGGGTGTGGATGATGCGATGGCGCTTGCCTATGCCATCGCGAGCTCCGAGGTGGAGCTCGTCGGCATCACCACGTGCTTTGGCAACGTGCGCGTCGACCAGTCGGCGCATAACTGCCTGGCGGTGCTCGACCTGTTGGGCCGTCCCGAGGTGCCGGTGTACCTGGGTGCCGACCGTCCTCTGCAGGCGACTGAGCCTTATACGCCGCCGGCGTCCACCGCGCTCATTCACGGTAAGAACGGCATCGGCGGCGCGAGCGTGCCCGCGTCGCCCTACGAGCCGGTGGGGGCGACATCGGCTGATGGCAACGCTGCGGTCGATTATCTGATCGATGCCGCGCGCACCTATGGTCCCGATCTGGTCTACGTAGCGACTGGCCCGCTCTCCAACCTGGCGCTCGCCCTGGAGCGCGATGCGGCGGCGGTGATGTCTATCGGCCGCGTGGTGGTAATGGGCGGTGCCCTGACCGTGCCCGGTAACGTGAGTGCGGGTGCCGAGGCCAACATGGCAAGCGATCCCGAGGCGGCCGATGCCGTGCTGCGCTCGGGCCGCAAGCTCACCATGGTGGGCCTGGACGTGACGCATCGCGTGGTGCTCACGCGCCGCGACATTGCCGGTTGGACGGGCTCGGGCACCATGGCGGGCTGCGCATTTGCTAGCATGGTCGAGCACTACATTGGCTCGTACGAGATGAACGCACCCTACCTGGGTGGTTGTGCGCTGCACGATCCGTTGGCCGTTGCCGTGGCGATCGACCCCACGCTCGTAGGTGCACTTGGTTGCAACTTGCGCGTCGACCTGCTCGGCGAGTATCGCGGCCGCACTATCTGCGACGAGCATCGCCTGTCCGACCCCGACAAGAGCGCGCTTGTGGCACTCACCGTGGACGCCCCGCGCTTTCTGTCCGAGTTCAAGGCGCGCATGGCCCGCATCCTAGGCTAGGCTCGGGATCGAAGCACGCCCATCTGCTCGATGTGGCCGCTGGCGGGCCGACATCTACCGTTCGCCAGCCCGATGGTCCCCGGGGCGGGGAGAGCGCTATAATGCATTCTGCATCTTGGATTGTTACTCCTGTGTGGAGGCATGCCCAAGAGCAATACAACACGGATTGTTACGTAAGGCATGACCGCAATAGCACTGCTATTGGCTATCATGCCTTTTTCTGTGAGTGTTCTTGAAAGGAGGTTCACCATGCTTGCAATTAAAAAGCTTAACAACAACGCGGTTCTTTGCCGTGACGGACAGGGGCGAGATGTCATCGCCATGGGCAGGGGCGTCGGTTTCGGCGGAGATTTTCCTCGAGAGCTCCCTCTTTCTAAAATCGAGCATACGTTTTACGACATTGATCCTAAAGGACAAGATGTCATGAGGGATCTTCCCTCGGATATCGTGATGTTTGCGGCGAAAGTTATGGACATCGTTGCCAACGAACTGCCCTACGACCTCTCGACCAATGCGACGCTGTTCATGGCTGATCACCTGTCGTTTGCCGTTGCGCGAGCCCAAAAGGGGGTCCGCATCGCGATGCCTCTTGCCTATGAAGTGCGGGAGACGTATCCGAAGGAATACAAGGCTGCCCAGTTTATCGTCATGCGACTCGAGAAGGAGCTCGGAGAGCGGCTTCCCAAGGATGAGATTGCCAGTATTGCGATGAATCTCGTGAACGCACGGGTTGTTGAAGCCGTCAAAGCCACGGCCGAGCCCGCAAAGCAGTTCGACGATATGCTCGAGGACGTTATCGAGATTCTCGAAAGCGATTTCCGCATTATTGTCGACCGCGATTCCTTTGATTTCACCCGCTTCGCCACGCATCTGCGGTACCTGTTCAAGCGCATTCAAGCCGGCGAGTCGCTGAACAGCGCCAACATGCAGATGTACAAGAACTTTCGTGAGGAGTTTCCGCAGTTGGCAGAGTGCGTGAAGCATATCGGTTCCTATTGTCGTGAAACGTGGGACGCCACGCTCTCCGAGGAGGAGGAACTCTATCTGATGATCCATCTCAACCGGATCATCTCCAAAAAAGGATTGTAACCCGTAGCCATTCGGGGCATGACCTTTGCCGATTCGAACAGTAAGCCAAGATTGTGCAAAGGAGCCAATGATGGCAAATTACAAAAAGGTGGCAGAGCAGATTCTCTCCACTGTGGGCGGGGCGGAAAACGTGGCTTCGGTTACGCATTGCATGACGCGCCTGCGCTTCAACCTCAAGGATGAAAGCCTCTCGAATGATGAGAAGCTTGAGGACATCTCGTCTATCATCAGCGTCGTGCACGCCGGAGGGCAGGTGCAGCTGGTGGTCGGGCCCACGGTCGACAAGGTCTACGACGAGGTTTGTAAGCAGGGCGGATTCGAGGTCACGGTATCGATTGACGAGGAACTCGATGGCCCTCAGCTTAGCTGGAAGGAGCGCTTGGCGCCCAAGCACCTCTTCAATCAGCTGCTCGATGCCGTGAGCGGCGCTATCACCCCGATCCTTCCGATCTTTTGTGTCGCCGGTATCTTCAAGATGCTCGTTATTCTGTTTGGGCCCGAAGGCGCCGGTTTTATGTCCGAAACGAGCGACCTGTATCGGATCCTTTCCCTGGTGGGCGATGCGGCGTATTACTACTTCCCGGTGTTTGCCGCCTATAGCTCGGCTAAGAAGTTCAAAACGAGTCCTGTGCTGGCACTGCTCATCGCTGTTGTGATGATTTATCCCGACATGCTCGCTATTGTTGAGGACGGAAAGCCTTTCAGCGTCTTCGGCATCCCCATGCAGCTCGTCAACTACACCCAGGCTGTTCTTCCGGTCATCTTGATCACCTGGGCCCAGTCCTATGTTGAGCGCTTCTTTAAGAAGATCTCGCCTGATGTGTTGCGCATTCTGATCGTACCCGTGGGTACGGTGCTCGTGATGTTGCCGGTCGCGCTGTGCCTCTGCGGCCCTGCCGTCCAATTTGTCATGGGCCTTGTGGCCGATTTCATCATTTGGCTCGCCTCTGTTGCCGGTCCCGCTGCGACCGCGGTTATCGGCGCATTCTGGAATCTGATCATCGCCACCGGCATGCACGTGCCGATCTATACCGCCATATTGCCCGCCGCGCTCCAGAACGGTTACGACGCCATCTTATACCCCGCCACCGCGGTTGTAGCCTACACCACGCTTGCCATCGCGCTCGCCTATGGCCTGCGCGCTAAGGGCAAGGAGAGTCGAGCCACGGGCTGGAACTTGTTCATCACCTATGCCTTCGGTCGCGTGAGTGAGCCCATCATCTACGGCATCCTGTTTCGCGACAAGAAGGCTCTTGCCTGGAACATGATTGGTGGTGCTGTCGGTGGTCTGCTGGCAAGCCTTCTTCATGCCAACGTCTATATCTTCACTGGCGTTGGTTTCCCATGGATGAACGTGCTCATGTTTGCTCAGGATATCATCCCTGGCACCATCGGGTGTCTTGCTGGCAGTGCCGTGACGTTTGCGTTGGCGATGATTTTTGGATTTGAAGGACAGGAGAAGATGCCGTTGAAGTCCAAGAGCGGCGATTCTGAGGCCGTTGAATCCGTCGAGGCATAAGAGGCTACTACACAAATATGCTCCCCAGCCGTTGCGCGGTCCGACCCCTTGGCCGCGCAACGGTACTGTGCTGTTGCGCGGCACTTGCCGAGTCCGTTGCGTTCGACAGTGTGGGCCGGGAATTTGATAGAAAGGACGACACCATAATGTTTAGAGAAGATTTTTTATGGGGCGGGGCTCTGGCTGCAAACCAGTGCGAGGGAGGATGGAACGAAGGCGGTCGCGGTTTAGCCAATTCCGACATGCTGCCGTTTGGCGATCAACGCATGGACGTCATGCGGGGAGACCTTGATCCGCGTGCGTTGGCACCCGACAGCTTCTATCCCGCTCGCAAGGGCATTGATTTTTACCATAGGTACAAGCAGGATATTGAACTGTTTGCCCAGATGGGTTTTAAATGCCTGCGCTTATCAATCGCCTGGAGCCGCATTTTTCCCAAAGGAGACGAAGCCGAGCCCAATGAAGAAGGCCTTGCCTTTTACGAGGATGTTTTTAGGACGTGTCGCGCGCATGACATTGAGCCTTTGGTGACGCTCAACCACTATGATGTCCCCATGCATCTCGTCGATGCGTATGGCGGATGGCGCGATCGCAGGTTGGTCGACCTGTTCGAGCGATATTCGCGTACCGTGTTCGAGCGCTATCGGGGATTGGTCAATTATTGGCTGACCTTTAACGAGATCAACATCATGACGCAGGCGTGCTTTATGGCGGCGGGGATCATCTTCGAGCAAGGGGAGAATCGCTATGCAACGGTTCACACGGCCGTGCACCATGTATTGGTTGCGAGCGCCCGTGCGGTCGGGGCGTGTCATGAACTGTGCCCTGGGGCGAAGATCGGTTGCATGCTCAACGCAGGTGTCTTCTATCCGGCTACATGTGATCCGGACGATGTGCTGGCTGCG
The DNA here is from genome assembly GCA_902494545.1 of uncultured Collinsella sp. Taxonomy (GTDB): domain Bacteria; phylum Actinomycetota; class Coriobacteriia; order Coriobacteriales; family Coriobacteriaceae; genus Collinsella. The sequence continues at coordinate 7,949 of CABUTP010000009.1, forward strand.
CAGGCTGAGAATCGCAGCCATTACATGTTTACCGACGTCCAGGTGCGCGGTGCGTACCCGAGCTATGTTCTCAAGGAATACGCCCGCCATGGTTTTGAGGTGCCCTATCGGGATGATGACCGCGAAGTACTGGCTGCAAACCTGGTCGATTTCGTCTCGTTTTCGTATTACTCGACGCGCGTCGCAAAAGCGCATGCGGAAGGTCAGTTCGATTCGAACCTTCTTCGCTCGGCGCCTAATCCGTATCTAAAACAGGAGCCTTGGGGGAGGTTTATCGACCCCAAAGGGCTGCGCGTCACCATGAATGAAATCTGGGATCGCTATCAAAAGCCGCTGTTCATCGTCGAAAACGGTTTGGGTGCTCCTGATGTGCCGGAAGATTCGGGTGAAATAGAAGACGACTATCGAGTTGAATACCTGCGGGCCCACATCGAGGCGATGAGGGAGACCGTCGAGCTCGACGGGGTGGAACTCATGGGATATACCTGTTGGGGCCCGATCGATTTGGTTTCGGTCGCCACAGGACAGATGCGTAAGCGCTACGGGTTTATCTATGTCGATCGAGACGATAGCGGTGCGGGCTCGTTTGAGAGACGTAAAAAGAAAAGCTTCGAATGGTACCGACGCGTAATAGCAAGCAATGGCGAAGACCTTGCGTAATAACGTTAAGATGGACAAATGCGCCCGTTGGGGGAATAGTCGTGCCACTTCGCTTGACAACAGGCTAAACTAGCTATTAAACATTTACTATTCTGTTTAGATTGAATTTGCGGTCGTTTAGTTGCCGAGCCACGGGGCGGTCAAGCCACGATGCTCGGCCGCGACCGATGCTAGGGGGAACGATGGCTAAAGCAAGCGTCCGCGAGATCAGCCGCATTACCGGCTTTTCGCCCGCAACCGTGTCCAACGCGCTCAACCGCAAGCGCAGCGTGAGCGAGGAGACCGCCAAGGTCATCCTGGAGTGCGCGCAGTCGCTTGGCTATCAGCAGTCGACGCAGCTCGAGAGCATCCAGTTTGTGCTTGCGCGCAAGACGGGCGCCATCCTGGACGAGAGCACCTTCCATCCCGCGGTCATCGAGGGCGTGGAGCGCCAGGCGCGTCGCCACGGCATGAGCACGAGCTTTGTCTCGCTCGACTTTAGCGACCTGGACGCCGTGCGCCCGCAGGTCGAGGGCCTGATCGCCGACCCGTCGGCCGCCATCGTGCTGATGGGTACCGAGCTGGGCGAGGAGGACTACGCCCTGTTCGCCGACGCTGCCGCCCACCTGATTGTGCTCGACGGCTGGAGCGATCGCCAGTACTTCGATGCCGTAGTCATCGCCAACACCGATTCGGTGCTGCGTGCTGTGGATTACCTCATCGAGAAAGGCCACAGGCAAATCGGCTATCTGGCGGGCGACCTTCGGATCCGCAACTTTAAGGACCGCGAGCGCGGCTATCGCCAAGCGCTTGAGGACGCGGGCCTCGAGGCCAATCCGGCATGGCGTGTCACGTTGGGCACCACGCTCGAGGGTGCCTATCGCGACATGGGCGTGTGGCTCGACAACGTCTCGCGCGACGATCTGCCGACGGCTTTCTTTGCCGAGAACGACGTGCTCGCCGTGGGCGCCATGCGCGCGTTCAACGAGCACGGTATTCGCGTGCCCGAGGATGTCTCGATCATCGGCTTTGACGACCTGCCTTTGGGCGCCTTCTCCAACCCGACGCTCACCACGGTGCATGTTCCCAAGCACGAGGTGGGCGAGATCGCGGTGCGTCGCCTGGTGGGCAACATCCGCAACCCCAAGAGCTATACCTGCAAGACGGCCGTGTCGACCTACTTTGTCGAGCGCCAGAGCGTGTGCGAGATCTAGGCGAAGAAAACGCCGGGGCGCAGGGCGGCAAAGCTCGCTAAGGCAGCCATATCTAACGCTACTAAGAGAGGGTCCTTCGGGGCCCTCTTTTTGTTTCCCTTGTATGTTCAGTTTGTTTACATACCGTTTAGGCTGATTTCTCTACCGTTTACGGGACTTTCGCGCTAGACTATTAAACAAAAGAGTAAAACATTTAGTAAACAGAACAAAACGAAACATGCGTCTGTTTACTGAACATGTGATTAGGGGAGGACGTACATGGACAAGATCAAGCTCGGCTTTGTGCCCACGCGCCGCAGCATCTTTAGCGCGCCGGACGCAATCAAGTATCGCGGCCTGACGGCTGATCGCCTGCGCGAGATCGGCGTTGACATCGTGGATATCGACGACATCAATGACGAGGGCCTGCTGTTCGACGACAGCCACATTGAGCCTATCGTCAAGAAATTCCGCGCCGAGGGCGTCGATGGCATTATGCTGTGCCACGCCAACTTTGGCACCGAGTACGTTTGCGCTCGCCTTGCCCGCGAGCTCGGCCTGCCCGTGCTGCTGTGGGGCCCGCGCGACGAGCGCCCCGAGCCCGACGGCACGCGCCTGCGCGATAGCCAGTGCGGCCTGTTCGCCACCGGCAAGGTCCTGCGCCGCTTCCAGGTTCCCTTCACCTACATGACCAACTGCCGCCTGACCGACCCCGAGTTTGAGCGTGGCGTTTGGGACTTCTTGGCCGTGTGCAACGTGGTCAAGACCTTCAAGCACACCCGCATCCTGCAGATGGCCACCCGTCCATTCGACTTCTGGTCGACCATGTGCAACGAGGGCGAGCTGCTCGAGAAGTTCAACATCCAGCTTTCGCCTATCCCCATGACCGAACTTGTCCAGGCTGTGCGCGACGCCCAGGCCGACGAGCAGGCCATGGCCGCCATGCTTGCCCACATCAACGACAGCTTTGAGATCTGCATCCCCGAGGACAAGGTCCCTGCGGTCGCCGGTCTTGCCATCGCCATGAAGCGCTTGGTCGAGAAGTATGGCTGCAACGCCGGTGCCATTCAGTGCTGGAACGCTCTGCAGGACGAGCTGGGCATTATGCCCTGCGCCGCCAACGCCATCCTCAACGAGATGGGCATTCCTATCGTATGCGAGACCGATATCCACGGCGCCATCACCGCGCTGATGGTCGAGGCCGCCGACCTGGGCCGTCACCGCGGCATGTTCGCCGACTGGACCGTGCGCCATCCCGATAACGAGAACGGCGAGCTGCTGCAGCATTGCGGCCCCTGGCCCTGCAGCTGCGCGGCCGTCAAGCCCAAGCTCACCTACCCGCTGGCTTTCGATCACCCCGGCGCGCTGACGGCCGAGGCCAAGCACGGCGACCTCACTCTTGCCCGCTTTGACGGTGACAACGGCGAGTACTCGCTGTTGCTGGGCAACGCCCGCGGCATCGACGGCCCGGCCGGCATGGGCACCTATCTGTGGGTCGAGGTTGACAACCTCAAGCGCCTCGAGGCCAAGATCGTCGAGGGTCCCTACATCCACCACTGCGTCGCTATTCACGCCAACGTGGTGCCGGTGCTCTACGAGGCGTGCAAGTACCTCGGCATCCAACCCGACCTGTACGACCCGATTGAGCAGGACGTTAAAGCTTACCTGCGCGGTGAGTAGGGTCGTGCCTACTTTGTAGCAACGAGCCGGCGCGCTACCACAGCACCCAACCTTGCGGTTCAAGCCGTCGCTTGCGTACCAAAGTACGCGGCGCTCCTCTTTCACCGCAATCTTGGGCACTGTGGAGACGCGGTGGCTTTGACTTTGAAATTTCCTGAAAGGAGTTTTTCGTGGCAACTATCGAAGAGCTTGAGTCCCTGCGTTGGGACCTTCGCCGCGATTGCGTCGATATCATCATGGCTGGTGCCGGCGGCCACATCGGCGGTGACATGACGGTGATCGACGCCCTCATGACCCTCTATGCCAACCACCTCAACATTTCGCCCGAGACCGTCGACGATCCCAACCGCGACCGCTTCGTGCTCTCTAAGGGCCACGCCATGGAGGCCTACTACGCGGTGCTCTGCCACGAGGGCTATCTTGACCTCGGCGACGTCAAGGCCCGCTTCTCCAAGTTCGGCAGCCCCTACATCGGTCACCCCAACAACAAGCTCAAGGGCATCGAGATGAACTCGGGCTCGCTGGGTCACGGCCTGCCCGTTGCCGTGGGCATGGCGCTTGCCGGCAAGATGGACGGCCGCGACTACCGCGTCTACACCATCATGGGCGACGGCGAGCTTGCCGAGGGCTCGGTCTGGGAGGGCGCCATGAGCGGTGGCAACTACCAGCTCGATAACCTGTGCGCGCTCGTGGACCGCAACCGCCTGCAGATCAGCGGCAGCACCGAGGACGTTATGAAGCAGGACAGCCAGGAGGAGCGCTGGGCTGCCTTTGGGTGGAACGTGCTGTCCATTCCGGGCAACGACGTCCAGGCCATCGACGCTGCGCTGACGCTTGCCGCCGAGACCTGCGGCAAGCCCACGGTCATCATCCTCAACACGGTGAAGGGCTACGGCTCGCCCGTTATGGAGGACAAAGCCAGCTGGCATCATCACCTGCCCAACGATGAGGAATATGCCCAGATCATCGCCGATTTCGCTGCCCATAAGGAGGCCATCAATGGCTAACAAGATCGCCAATCGCAAGGTTATCTGCGACACGCTGCTCGAGGCCGCGAAGACCGATAAGGATATCGTCGTCCTGTGCTCCGACTCCCGCGGCTCCGCGTCGCTCACGCCGTTCTTCGATCAGTATCCCCAGCAGTCCGTTGAGGTCGGCATCGCCGAGCAGGACCTGGTGAGCATCGCCGCCGGTATGGCTTCGTGCGGCAAGAAGTCCTGGGCCGCCTCGCCGGCATCCTTTGTGACCACGCGCTCGTATGAGCAGTGCAAGGTCGACGTCTCGTACTCCAACACCAACGTCAAACTCATCGGCATCTCGGGCGGCGTGTCCTACGGCGCCCTGGGTATGAGCCACCACTCCGCGCAGGATATCGCCGCTATGAGCGCGATTCCCAACATGCGCGTGTATCTGCCGAGCGACCGCTTCCAGACCGCCGAGCTCGTGCGCGCCCTGATAGCCGATAACAAGCCGGCTTACATCCGCGTGGGCCGCAATCCGGTCGAGGACGTGTATACCGAGGACGAGTGCCCGTTCCAGATGGACCGCGCCACCTGGGTGCGCCGCGGCAACGATGTGACGCTCGTCGCCACCGGTGAGATGGTCCGCCACGCCGTGGACGCCGCCGACCTGCTGGCTGAGCAGGGCATCTCGGCAACGGTGCTCGACATGTACTGCGTCAAGCCGCTTGACGCCGAGGCCGTGATTGAGGCCGCCGGTGCCACGCGCGCCGTCGTGACCGTTGAAGAGCACAGCCCCTTCGGCGGCCTGGGTTCCATGGTCGCGCAGGTGGTGGGCGAGCATTGCCCGCGTCCGGTCAAGTGCCTCTCCCTGCCCGACGCGCCGGTCATCACCGGCACGAGCCCCGAGGTCTTTGCACACTACGGCCTGACGGGTGCCGGAATCGCGCAGACGGTCGCCGAGTTCCTCGGCAACTAGTAGACACAGACGCTGCGTGGCCGCCAAGCACCGCACCTTGCCGTTCAAACCGTCGCTTGCGTACGCAAAGTACGCGGCGCTCCTCTTTCACGGCAATCTGCGGCACTTGGTGGCCGCTCGCTCCTTGTCCGTCGGGTTTTAGTTTTTGAATCGGCGGGGGAGACAGGAGAGTACATGAGTAAATACATCATCGGAATCGATCAATCCACGCAGGGCACCAAGGCGCTGCTGGTGGACGAGGGCGGCCATCTGATTCATCGTGCCGATCGCTCGCATCGCCAGATTGTCAACGAGGCCGGTTGGGTGAGCCATGATCCGGCCGAGATTGCCGCCAATGTGCTGGCCGTGGCGCGTGCCGTGGTGGAGGAGACTGGGGTCGACCCGGCCGACGTCGCCGGCATCGGTATCTCCAACCAGCGCGAGACCACCGTTGCCTGGAACCGCACGACGGGCGAGCCGCTGTGCGACGCCGTGGTGTGGCAGTGCGCCCGCGCCCGCGAGCTGTGCGACAAGCTAGCCGCGCGCGAGGGTGTGGCCGACCTGGTGCGCGACACGACGGGTCTGGTACTCTCGCCCTACTATCCGGCGGGCAAGATGGCCTGGATTCTCGCGAACGTTCCCGCGGCTGCCGAGGCCGCGGCAGCGGGCGAGCTTTGCCTGGGCACCATCGATGCCTGGGTGGTCTGGACGCTCACGGGCGGCGCGGAGTTCCGCTGTGACTGGTCCAACGCCAGCCGCACGCAGCTCTTTGACCTGCGCCGTGGCTGCTGGAGCGAGCCGATGTGCGAGGCCTTTGGCGTCGACGTGGCCTGCCTGCCGCAGGTGACCGATTCCGATGGCCTGTTCGGCACGACGGATCTGGGCGGCTTTTTGCCGGCGCCCGTGCCCATTCACGGCGTGCTCGGCGACAGCCACGCGGCCTTGTTTGCCCAGGGCTGCCACAGTCGCGGTATGGCCAAGGCGACCTATGGCACCGGCAGCTCGGTCATGATGAACGTCGGCGACGAGTTCGTCGCCAGCTCGCACGGGCTTTCGAGCTCGCTCGCATGGCGTATGGACGGCGTGACCGAGTACGTGCTCGAGGGCAACGTGAGCTACGCCGGCGCCGTCAAGACGTGGCTGCGCGATGATCTGGAGCTCATCAATAACCCCGAGGAAGTTACCGACCTGTGCTACGCCGCCAATCCGGCGAGCCGTGTCTACTTTGTACCGGCGTTTACCGGTTTGGGCGCGCCGCACTGGGCGAGTGACGCCGAGGGCTGCGTCTTTGGCATGACGCGCACCACGGGTCGCGCGGAGTTCGTGAAGGCCGCCGACGAGTCGATTGCCTATCAGATCTTTGACGTGATCGATGCGATGGTCGAGGACTCGGGCGCGGCATTGGCCGAGCTTCGTGTTGACGGCGGTCCCACGCGCGACGCGTACCTGATGCAGTTTGAGAGCGACTTGGTTGGTTCGCCCATTCGCATCGCGAGCAACGACGAGATGAGCGGTCTGGGTGCGGCCTGGGCCTGCGGCATTGCGCTGGGCATGTACACGCGCGATGTCGTCGACGTCTACGGTGCCCGCGGCATCGTGGAGCCTGTCATGACCGCCGACGAACGCACCAAAAAGATCGCCGGCTGGCGCCACGCTGTCAAATCAACAATTGCATACACTGCCTAGCATGATTTTTCCGGGACGGGGATTAAAAACTCATTGGTCCTCGTCCCAGGTAGCTTATTTGGGACGGGGCTTTTTTGACTGGTATGATTGGTGCGACCATTCGAACCAGCTAAAAGAGCCCCGTCCCAAATTGACTACCGAGAGGATCTGCCATGGAGCGCATCGCGAGTTTTTCCGTTGACCATCTGCTGCTTGAGCCCGGCGTGTATGTGAGCCGTATCGACCGCGATCCGGCGACCGGCGCCGCCGTCACCACGTTTGACCTGCGCCTGACCACGCCCAATAAGGAGCCGGTTATGAACACGGCCGAGTGCCACACCATCGAGCACTTGGGCGCGACGTTCCTTCGCAATCATGCCGAGTGGTCGAGCCGCATTGTCTACTTTGGCCCCATGGGCTGCCGCACGGGCTTTTACCTCGTCGTGTTTGGTGAGCTGATGAGCGAGGAGATTCTGCCGCTCCTGCGTGAGCTGTTCGAGTTTGTCGCCGACTTTGAGGGTGATGTCCCCGGAGCCGCTCCCGAGGAGTGCGGTAACTACCTGGACCAGAACCTCCCCATGGCAAACTGGCTCGCGCGCCGCTACCTCGACCGCGACCTGGCCGATATCGACGAGAAGCACCTGCACTATCAGCGGGCGTAAGGCCGCTCGCAGGAATAGCGTTTGCGCCAGAAGTGCTCCCGCTCTTTGTGGGGCGCTTTTTCATGCTGGGCGCTCAAAACGGAACGAGATAGTTCTAGAATGTTCATACTGTCACATAAACGAACAGGAGCGAGCATGCATATCTACTCTGTATCAGATCCCGAGTTCAAATCTTATGGCCGCGTGTGGAACGACGTTCCGTCCAACCTGACCGCTCCGCTCGTCGGGGCGCTTTCCGCTACGCCCATCCCCGAGGGCAGCAAGTACGTAGCAAGCGCGCCGGAGCTCGAGGGCGTCAAGGATGCCGATAAGCTGGGCTTTCTCATGTTTGGCGGTCGTCCCTTCCAGCTCGGCTGGTGCAACGGCCACAACACGCAGCTCAACTGCTTGGAGTATCATCGCGCGAGCGAGTTCAACCTGGGTGCACGCGACTTTATCCTGCTCGTGGCGCATCGCTGGGAGATCGAGGGCGGCAAGCTCGATACCGCGTGCGTCAAGGCGTTCCGCGTGCCGGCGGGTACGGTCGTCGAAGTCTTCAACACCACGCTCCACTACACGCCGTGCATGGTCGATGACGGTGGCTTCCAGGTGATGGTGGCGCTGCCCGCTGGCACCAATGGTCCGCGCCCCGAGGCTGCGGCCGGTATGCCCGCGGCTGGCGACAGCTACTGCTATTGGAAGGCCGACAAGTGGGTCCTCTGCCACGCCGACAGCCCCAAGGCAGCCGAAGGCGGCTACGTTGGCCTCATCGGAAAGAACCTCGACATCGCCGTGGACTAGAATCTTCCGTCTCAATCTGTAACATCTAGCGGGCTAAATCGTCTCTACCTGTTACAGATTTAGACAAACTGTAGGGGACAGACCGAACAATCTCAATCTGTAACACCAAGCCCGGTTTTTGCTGCCTACCTGTTACAGATCGAGACAAATCGGGCCCAATCCACCACAAAGGCGCCTGTCCCCATTGTGGTGGCTGCCTAGAGTTGGCTGCGCAGGTAGTCAGCCATATATGGTACGGCGAAACGCACGTAACCGCGGCGCGCCTGTTCGATTACGCCGGCGTCGATGAGGCGCCGGCGATACTTTTGCGCATAGTCGGGTGTGACCGACATGCGCTTCGCTACATCGGAAATGCGCGAAACGGCGGCTTCGTCATCAGTCATTGCGTCGAGAAACGCGACGTCTTGGTCCGATAGCGCGGCGAGTGTCGTTTCGCACACATCGTTTTCGAAATCGGCCTTTGACGCTTCGATTGCTCCGTCGACTTGCTCTGGCGTTACGTGTTCTCCTGCCTGGCAACGATTGGCGATGTTGTAGCCGATGAGCTGCAGCATGTAGGGCGAGCCCTGAGTTGCGCGAGCAGCGTCCAGCCGAAGATTGCCTGGAATATCAAGGTCGAGCTCTTCGAAAGCTCGCTGATAGTAGGCATCCACATCTCCAACTGAAAGCGGTTCGAGCGTGACCTTGCGTGCGCGGTTGAGAAATGTCAGCACGCGGTCGTTGAGTGTCGCGCAGACTGCTCCCGGGAGGCCCGCCATGACGAGCGCGACGTTGAGCCGTTCGCCGACCAGCTCTTGATAGGCGGTAACGAGCTGTCTGATCTCGGGCGAGTTTGCCTGGAGCTCGTCGATGAGGATGAGGATGCCATGCCCTTGCTCGGTTAACTTGCGTGCCAGCTGCGTGAGTTTGAACTGAAAACTCTTAGTTTCCTGCACATCGCGCGTGAACTCAAGGCCGGCTGAGAAGCCGAAGACGCTCAGGCTGCCGCCCGCAAGTTTGGGGAGACGATGCTTGTTGGCGTAGGGCTCGCCCGCTTCCTGGATCTTCTCAACAATACGCTCGAGCATATCCTCGGAGGCTACGGTGGGCGTGGCGACAACAAAGCCGAGCTTGCGTGCGCGATCGGCAAGTTCCCACAGCAGAACCGTTTTGCCGCTGCCTCGCTGGCCGAGCATGAGCATGGCTCGGTCTCGATTGCCCGGCTCCTGCTCAAGGCCGGAGATGAATGTCGAAATCACGCTCCCGCGCCC
>CABUTP010000010.1 GCA_902494545.1 uncultured Collinsella sp.
CCGACGCCCCCTGCGGCAGTTAGGGACGTTCCTTATGTGCCGGCACCTGGAGACACTCCTGACGCAGCCGATGAAGACCTCTACGGATGAATTCCAAGCCGCTCCGCCGCTCCAGACATCGTTTCCGTGCCTCGCGCCTGCTCCAAACAATCAAAACAAGCCCTTTTCGCCGCAACCCCAAAGGTCTGGGGCAAAAAAGGCCAAATATGAGTACTGTTACCATTTTAGTAGCAGGCAAAACCACCCAAAATGACATCCGGGCGACCCCTACAGCCCTCTAAAGCAGCCAACCTGACTGGTTTAAGGCGTATTGGGGCCAATTTTAATGGACATACTATAGGTTATGTTCATTATCTTTTTGAATGTAAATGCTATTCACTTAGCAACAGTACTCATATTTGGCGGTTTTTGCCCACTGCCATATAACTAACACCCTATAGCAGACAAAAAACAGGCCGCAGCCCATCGCTGCGGTCCGTTCGGAAGCAAAAGTGAGCGTTAAGCGCTGTAGCCCATTGCCTGTAGGACAAACATGACGACCGTCAACACCGTAATCACGCCGATAGTCGCCCACGTGAGCACGTTCCATACGCGGCCGTTGCGGTTGGCGCCCATAATGTGGCGATCCGCCGCGATAACCACCTGGAATACCAAGACTACGGGCAGCAGCACGCCGTTGATGACCTGCGAGGTCATCATAATCTGGAACAAATCGACGCCGGGCATAAGCACCAACACGGCAGAAATGCCGATGATGGCCGTAATGATGCCGCGATAAACCGGGGCCTCGTCCCAGCTGCGATCGGCGCCTCGCTCCCAACCAAAAGCCTCGCAGATGGCACTCGACGTAACGCCCGGCAGCACGCAGGCAGCCAAAAAGCTCGCTGCGACCAGGCCCGAGGCAAACAACACCGTGGACCACTGGCCCGCGATGGGCTCCAGCGCGCGGGCGGCATCGGCGGCATCGCTAATCTGAATACCCGCCGGGAACAGCACCGTACCGGTCGTGATGATAATGAAGCCCGCAATGATATCAGCAGCGATCGAGCCGCTCACGGTATCAATACGCTGCAGCACGATGTCGTCCTCGCCCGCATTCTTATCGACCACGTTGTTCTGAGCCAAGAAGATCATCCACGGTGCGATGGTGGTACCGATCGTTGCGACCACGAGCGACACGTAGCTGGGATCGTTCTGAATATTGGGGACGACCAAGTCGACCGCGACCTCGCCCCAGTTGGGGCCGGCCATAAACGCAGCGACGATGTAGGTCACGAACACGCAGCTTACCAGCAGCAGAATCTTCTCGATGCGCTGGAAACTGCCCGACATGGTAAGCATCCACACCAGCAGCGCCACGAGCGGCACCGAGATGCTCGCCGGAACGCCAAACAGAGCAAGGCCGCTCGCGATACCCGCGAACTCCGAGATGGTCACCGCCGTGTTGGCGATCAACAGTGCCGCCATGGCCAGCACGCTCTTGCGAACGCCAAAGCGCTCGCGAATGAGCGACGCCAGGCCCTTACCCGTGACACATCCGCAGCGCGCCGCGGTCTCCTGCGTCACGATAAGCAGCACGGTCATGACGGGAAGCATCCAGAGCATCTTATAGCCATAGCTGGCGCCCGCGCTGGAATACGTGGCGATGCCGCCGGCGTCATTGCCCGAAAGCGCCGCCAGCAGACCGGGACCCATAGCGCCAAAGATGGCCGCGATGGTCAACTTTTGCTTGGTGCTCGGCTTTTGCTTCGTATTTTGCACACGACCACCTACCCCATGACCGACATGGTGAGCAGCACCGCAGCAGCACAGTACGCCACACACGAGATCATGACGGCAATGACGTTCATGGCGGTGCCCGACGTATTGAGGTCGTGCTCGTCACGCCAGAACAGCACCATCAGGTAAATCACGGCGCTCATGTTGCCCACCAGGCAGATGATGGCCGCGATGTTAAAGCAGCCGGTAAAGAGCTGCTCCTCAAACATAGGGGCATCGAGGAACGCGGCAGTGCGCACCAGCTGCGCACACAGATAGGTCACGAGCGAAAGGATCAGGCCCATACCCGTGCTCTGGAAGAAGAATCCCAGGTACGGTTTGGGCTCGTCGTCGTGACCGTCGTACTCCAAGAAATAGTTCTTGACGAACGACACCATGCGCGAAGCCGCCAGCAGCACGAGCGGCATGGCGCACATGGGGAACACCACCAGATGCGCGGAGCCCAGCGCCGTTCCCAGCACCGTCGCCATAATACACGAGGCGATGCCCCACACGACGACCCAGTACTGACGATGCACGAACCAGCTGAGCACGTTCGTCGAGTCGTCCGACGCGCTATCGCCCGAGCCGACACCGGCAATCTGCAGGTCCTCCTGATGCTCCTCGGCGATAACGTCCATGGCGTCGTCGAAGGTCACGATACCCAGGATATGACGGTTCTCGTCGCAGACAGGGATGGCAACCAGGTCGTACTTGGTCATCTCGTCCGTCACGTCTTCCTGGTCCTCGTCGGGCGACACGTAGACCAGGTCGCGATAGGCGAGCTGGCCCAGCGTGGCATCGCGGTCGGCCACGATCAACGTGCGCAGCGAGAGCACGCCGGTGAGCATGCCGCTCGGATCCTCGGTATAGACGTAATAGACACTCTCGAAGTCCTCATCGAGTTTGCGAATCGCCTCGATGGCATCGCCGACCGTCGCCGTGGCGGGCAGCGAGACAAACTCCGAGGTCATGATGCGACCGGCGGTGTTGTCCTCATAACCCAGCAGGTTACGAATCGCCTTCTCCTCCTTGACGCCCATCAGGCGCAGGAGCTTCTCGGCCTTCTCATAATCGAGCTCGTCGATCAGGTCGGCGGCGTCGTCCGGGTCCATCATGGCCAGCATCGACGATGCGTCGGTATCGGACAGGCCCTCGAGCATCTCGGTCATGAGCTCGTCGTCATCGAACTCCGAGATGGCCTCGGCGGCCTGTGCCGTGTCGAGCTGCGCGAACACCTGCGCGCGCAGGCGCGGGTCGAGCTGCTCGATGATGTCGGCAATGTCAGCAGGATGCAGCTCGCCAAGCGTCTTGTGCGACACCGAGAGCTGGATGTTCTTAGTCGAGCGATCGAGCAGGTCCATATAAGACCAGGCGATAATGTCCTCGCTGAGCGGCTTGCCCAGGTGCTTCATAAAGCCCTCGACGACGTGCTCGAGTGTGGGGCTGATTGCACGCAGCAGACCGCGGGCGCCGACCTCGGCACCCAGCAGGCGCAGCTGATTTTCACCCGACATGGAAAACTTGATGTCGTTGACGCGCACGACCTTCATGCCCTGCGTGTCGACAATCTGCTTGTTGAGCACGTCGCGGGCAAGCAAGAGTTCGGTCGGCTGCAAGTACGAAAAACGAATTTCGGTGGCCGACGTCTTAAGGTGTACACCCGTCTCGTCGATACGGTCGACCCATTTGCGCCAACTGATCATAAACGGCGTCTTGCCGGGACCGCGGAACGCGAGCGACGTCACGTGCGGAAAAACTTCGCCGGTTGCAATGCCAAAATCGTTAACCACGCCGAGCTTTTCGCCGTCGACGTCCAAGACTGGCAATTTGAGCATCTCACTCAGATAATTCAATGGTGCTCCCCATCATTATTCCTACGGACCGCGCGACCATGCCGGCACGCAATCCGTGGACTTTTTGATATGTATACGCATGCGCGGGCGGCACACCGCTCGGCGCTCACACCCCGTGCACGCGCAGAAAGCACCTGCATGGGGTCATCGACTGTATGGTCGAGGTTTGGATTTCACCTGTAACCTTTCTCTTGACCCTCATTAACCGCAGTAACTATAGCATCAGCATCGCGCTGCGGCACCGAATTTATGCCCTGCACATTGCAGGCATACCAAACGCTGACGTATCCGTGACATAGAGCCGGATGAGCACGGTGGGACAAAGCGATTAAAACCGTCCTAAACAACCAGTCGTTTAAGCATGTCCCCAATGGCTACTCTGTGGTGTCGTCGTCCTCGGGGAGTTGGGGGAACACGGCGTTTTTGGGCATGGAAACCTTGGTGAGCGAGGTGAGCTTTTTGCTCAACGCCGTGTCCGTCTTGACCAGGTCGCTGAGCGTCACGATCTTGTAGCCGTCGGCGACAAGGCCATCGATAATCTGCGGCAGCGCCTCGAGCGTCTGCTCGGCGCACTCATCGCTATCGGTGAGCAGCACAATATTGCCCGGCGTCATCGAGTCGAGCACGGTCGATACTTGCTCGTCGGCGCCGTTGAGCAGCCAGTCGCCCGAATCGATATTCCACGAGACCACGGCAGACACCAGGTCCATCGCATCAATCCAGTTTTGCTCGTCAAAGGCTGCGTAGGGAGCACGCAAAAGCATCGTCGACGTTCCGGTCGCGGACTTGATCGCCTCGGTGCCCTTCGAAACCTGTTCGCGCACCGCATCGCGATCCTTGCCCTTGAGCGATTCGTCGCTGTAACTGTTGGAGCCGACCTCGCAGCCGGCATCGACAATCGCCTTGGCCGTGGCGGGCGAGGCCTCGGCCGCATCGCCCGACAGGAAGAACGTCGCGGTGACGCCCTTTTCCTTGAGCACCTGCAAGATCTGCTTGGTCGCTCCGCTCGGGCCCTCATCAAACGTCAGCGCCACGTACTTTTCGTTGCCCTTGGGCGCCACGCTCGCGCACTCGACCACGCAATCGGTGGCGGGCACGACCTCGCCGCGGTCCTGCGTCTTGCCCGACTGCTCGCCGACCCACACCTCGGAGCGACCCTGGATACCCCACGTCTTAACGTACTCGATGGCACCCGTGCCCTCGACCTTGAGCTTGGGCTCGATAACCGTCGCCTGGACCTCGTGCTTCTCATACGTGTCACGGCCGTCCTCGACCGTCACCTTCTCGCCACCCGTAAGCTCGCGGCTTTTCCACTTGCCCTGTTTTATGCGCTTGCCGTCCACCTTTACCGACAGCTTTTCGCCGCCATGGCGGGTCAGCACGCTGTCGTCAACGGCCAGCAGATCACCAGCGTCGTAGGTATCGGTCAGCTCCTGGTCGTCGATGAGATTTTGCAGCGTAGAGCCGACGCGCACTGCAGTCTCCTGGCCGTTGAGGACGACATCCACGCTGCGGTTGACGTAGCCCACAACGGCGGCGACAAACAGCACGAGCGCGCAGCCCACGGCGATGAGCGCATAGGGCAGGCGAGACGGACGACGGGGCGTGCGGCCGTTGCCGATGCGAGCGCTGCGGTCGCTAAAGCCGCGGCTATGGTTGAGATACATCGCGCCGGGCTTACGGTGACGCTTGCGCTGACCGCTGGGCAGCTGCCCCAGGTCGCGGCGCGCCGTTGGACGCGCACCCGAGCGCCCGTTTAAGTTAGATCCGTTTTGGCGCATGTGCCCTCCCCCATAAACGCAGCAAGCCGGAGCAACAGGTCTCCGGCTTGCCTCCCATCAATTGGTACGTCGCTATTTGCTGGCTTTCGACGAGCCCCCGCTCGCCTTTTGGTATTCGTCCTTAAAGGCCTTGAACATACCGCGCGTCTTGCCGAGCTGCTTGCCCAGCGCGCGACTGCCCTTGTCCACGGCGACCGAACCCTTGTCATCGAGCACCTTGGCGCCCTTCTTGACCTTATCGCCCACCATGACGCTTGCCTCGGCAGCCTTTGCGGCGGCGCCGCCCGAATACCCGAGCGACTTGACCTCGTCCGAAACGATCATCGCGCCGTCCGCATAGCCGCGCAGCATCGTCGGCGGCATCTGCGTGTCGCCCACCAGCACACTCGAGGCAGTGCCGGCGGTCACGTAGAACGTCTGCACGATGCCCGAACGCGGCTTGAACTCCACATCCGAGCAATAGCCCACGACATCGCCCGACTCCGTGCGCACGTCCATGCCAACCCAGATAATGCAATCGTCCAGGTTGATGTCGAGGCGCTTGGCCGCAGCGGCATCGTAGGTGCCCTTGACGTCGTCAACCGCGATGGCGCCCTCGTAGACGCCAATGGCATCGAGCGCCACAAATCGGTCGGGGCGCTCGATCATGCCCGCGATATCGGACTGGCGCACCATAAAGCCCACCACGCGCGTACCGCCCGGGGTAAAGACCGGAAAGTGAATCTTGCCGAGCTTTTTAGGGCTGCGCGGCGTGCCGTCTTTTTTGGTGCGCTTATCCTCGGTAGGCTTGCGATAGATCACGGCGCCGACAAAATCCCCGGCGCGCATTATGCCTCGGTCGAAGGCTCCGCGGCCTCGGCGTCGGCCTCGACGGCGTTTTCGACCACGACATCGGCGGCGGGCGTCACGTTACCGCCCGAGATGGCGTCGTTGAGCTGCTCGCGCAGCTGGTCCATGCGCTCGCGGGCAAGGTCAACCTTGGCACGCAGGTCATCGGTCTTGGCGTCGACCATCGGGCCAAAATCGTTGACCGCAGCGCGGGCCTCCTCGGCACCGTGCTCGTAGGTGTCGCGCATGTTATCCCAGGCGTCGTTGGCGATATCGGCAGCCATGGCGCGGGTCTCGGCGCCCGAGCGCGGAGCCAGGGCAACGCCGATGATGGCGCCGGCGGCGGCACCGAAGAGCGCACCCGAGATAAAGTTGAAAGTCTTACCCATGTTCATTCCTCTCCTGCGGGCACCTCGGCGCCCACCGTTTGAATGCTGTCCATTATACCCGCAGCACAGCGCTTGCCGTCTTGCTCATCTGCGTACGGTAAAGGCGCAGGTACATGATGGTGATAAGCGGATGAGCCTACTCCTGCGGCATGGCAGGCATGGCCACTGTAGCGCCCGGGTCCTCGCCGGCGCCGTCAACGAGCGGCAGCGCTCCCTCGCGCGCGGGGGCCACCGGAGCCGTCGCCGCGCCACCGTAGACGGCAGCGGGGGCCTCGTGGCTTTCGGCGGTCGCGCCCTCGGTATCGATTGCCTCCTGCGGCTCGTCGTCAAAGCTCGGGACGCCCTGGGGCTCCGCGGGCTCGGGCTCGGAAGCAGCCTCGGCAGGCGCCTCGTCGACAGGATCGACGGCAGCCTCGGCAGGCTCGACGCCCTCGGCCGTATCCCCTGCCTCGCCCTCGGCGTTCGCGGCGGCGACGGCCTCGTGCGGGTCCTTGCCCTCGGCCTCGGCACGCATGCCCAGCACCAGGTTGCGCAGGCCCGCGACCGTACCGTCCACATCGGGAGCGGGCTGGTCGGCATGCAGATAGGCCCAATCCATCATAAAGGTCGCCGAAGACAGCGCACCGATGGCCAGCGCGTCGTCGGGACACGAAAGCTCGACCTCAAAGACACGCTCATCGTGCTCACTCACGCGAGTGCGGCCGCACGAAATGCTGCCAGCGAGACCGGTCTCGTTCATGAGCTCGACCGTCACGTGCTCCAGCAGATGGCAAAGCTCGGTCTGGCCCATGCAGTCCTGGAATTCGCGACCGGAATCGCCCAGGCACAGGTGCTTGGCAATTGCGGGTACCAGGTAGTACACGCGCGCCGTGGCCTCGATGTCCTCCGAGGTCATGAGCGGCATGCCGGGGTTCACCAGCACGTGCGCGCAGATCTTGTCCTCGCTGACGGTGACCTTAAGGATGTTGAACAGGCCTGCCATAACTCTCCCCTACTCTTCCTTACCCTACTCGTCGCCATCGTGCGGATCCACAGAGCCCGCACCCGACGCCGCCGGCTTCTCTGCCGAGGGCTCGGAATCCTTCTTATCGGTTTCGGCCGGAGCGATCACGCGAATGAGCGAGATGCGCTGGCCACGCATCGACTGCACCTTAAACTTGTACCCCGCAACCTCAAACACCTCTCCGATGTCGGGCACCGAGTCGCAAAGCTCCAAAATCCAGCCGGCGATGGTCTCATAATCATCGCTTTCCTCGAGCGGCCAACCAAGCTCAATCGCGTCATCGCACGAAAAACGCCCATCGACGAGCCACTCACGGCGCGAGAGGCGCGTGAGATACTTGTTGTCGGGGTCGAACTCGTCCTCGATCTCGCCGACGATCTCCTCGACGATATCTTCGATGGTGATGATGCCGGCCGTGCCGCCGTACTCGTCCACGACGACCACGATCTGGTCGTGCGAGGTCTGCATCTCGGACAGCAGCGGCAGGATGTCCTTGGTATCGGGCACAAAGGTGGCATCGCGCAAATAGCTGGCGATGGGCTGGTCGCCCTTGCCGTCGAGCGCGGGCTGGATCAGGTCCTTGATGTGTGCGATGCCCGCGACGTTGTCGGGGTCCTCGTGATAGACGGGGATGCGGCTGAAGCCAGTCTGGCGCATGGTGGACAACACGTCGGCGACCGTCTCGTCGTCCTCGCACATAGTGGTGTCCACGCGCGGCACCATGACCTCGCGGGCAACGGTATCGCCCAGGTCGAAGATCTCGTGGATCATGCGCTTTTCCTCATCGAGCAGGTCGTCCTGCTCCGAGACCATGTACTTGATCTCTTCCTCCGAGACGTTCTGGCGGTCATCGGCGCTCTTGATGCGCAGGATACGGGCCAGGCCATCGGAGCAGGCACCGGTCAGCCACACGAGCGGGCGGGCGATCTTTTGGAACACGGAAAGCGGCCCCACGACCTGCTTGGATACGCCCTCGGCGTTAGCGAGGCCGATGCGCTTGGGCACGAGCTCGCCGATCACGATGGACACAAAGGCGACGGCGACGGTGATGATGACCGGCGCTAGGCCGCGCGCGATGGCGGAAAGCGGCGCGATGCCAAAGCTCATGAGCCACGTGGCAAGTGGGTCGGACAGGCTCGTCGAGGCGACGGCGGACGAGGCGAAGCCCACGAGCGTGATGGCGACCTGGATGGTGGCGAGCAGCTGGTCGGAGTCGGCAGCCAGCTTAATGGCACGCTCGGCGCGCTTGTCGCCTTCCTCGGCCTCGTGCTCCAACACGGCGCGCTTAGCCGTGGTGAGCGCCATCTCGGACATGGAGAAGTAGCCGTTGATGAGGGTTAAAACGAGGGTAGTGATAAGGGAGATGGTTATGTCCATCGGGAGTTTCTCGAACCTCCAAGATTCGGGCGTCAGGGTAAAACGTTCATGGCGGATACGGCAATTGCGCCGGCGCCCAAACGAGGACGCGGGCGCGCAGGCATGGTCGCTAGATTACGAAAAGGATCACCGCCATGAACTGGAAGATGCTGCCGGCGAGCACCCACAGGTGAAACACGCTGTGCAGATAGCGCACGTTTTTGGCGATATAGAACGGCACGCCCGCGGTGTAGCACACGCCGCCGACGGCGAGCAGGGCAAGTGCCACGGGGTTGAGCAGCGCAACAAGTTCGGGCAGCTTAAAGACAACGAGCCAGCCCATCAGCAGGTAGACCAGGCCGCTTACCCAGTGCGGTTGACGCTCACGCATAAAGCACTCGAGGGCGATGCCAATAATGGCGATGGCCCATACGGCAAAGAACAGCGCAGGGCCGCCGTCGTTTGCGAGCGTGATGAGGCAGAACGGCGTATAGCTGCCGGCTATGAGCAGGTAGATGCAGCTGTGGTCGATAATGCGGAACACGCGCTTGGCACCCGCGGGCTGAATCGCATGGTAGAGCGTGGAGGCAAGGTATTCGAGGATAATGCTGACACCATAGACAATCGCCGCGGCCATGTGGGCCGGGCCTCCGCCGCGCAGGGCAGCGAATACGATCAGGAGCACCAGGCCCGCGATACCCAGCAGGCAGCCGACACCATGGGTGACGGAGTTCATGATCTCCTCGCCCACCGTGTAGTGTGGAACGGCCGCGGTCTTGGGTCGCGGCTTAGAACTGTCGCTCGAATCGGACATGCCGGTTACATCCTCCAACGTAAAGAGTTCTCAACACTATATCAAAGCGTCTAGGTACGTGCGAAATTTGCACCATACGTGACCCTTTGTTTACCCATTCTTTGCCTGTTGACGCATCAACGGCGAACGTCCATAATGCGCTTGCATTAAATGTTGATGTATTAACATCTTATAGGAGAATACCGTATGGCTCAAAACGCACGTTCCCATCGAAAGCTCAAGATAGCCGGCATCGTTGCACTGGTGGTTGTCGTTGCGCTGCTCGGATTTGCCGGCAACTTCCTGTTTGACTTCGCGCTGAATCCCCGCGCGCCGTACACCATGAAGATGATGCAGGATAGCAAGAACGACAAAGACGGTGAGCAGCCGGATGCCGAGGACACCGAGGCGCGGGCATGGTTTAAAGAAAACCGCAAGAGCAGCAGCCTCACCGCAGATGACGGAACCGAGCTCGCCGCTTGGTATTTTGCTGCTTCGGAGAACACGCACGACTACGCCGTCTGCCTGCATGGATATACCAACGAGCCCATCGGTATGGCCCGATACGTCAAGCGATTCCACGACCGCGGCATGAACGTACTCGCACCCGCCGCCCGCGCCCACGAGCGCTCCGGCGGCGACTATATCGGCATGGGCTGGCCCGAGCGCCTCGATGTCGCTGCATGGATTGGACGGATCGTTGCAGCCGACCCCGAGGCGCGCATTCTTGTCTTTGGCGAGTCGATGGGTGCGGCAACCGCCATGAACGTCGCGGGGGAATCTCTGCCCGCGAACGTGAAATGCATTATCGAGGACTGCGGTTATACGAGTGTTTGGGACGAGTTTTCCCTGCAACTCAAGGACGTGTTCGGCCTGCCCAGCTTTCCCTTGCTCGATGTAGCAAACTTCGTGTGCAACGTGCGCGCGGGCTACGACTTTCATAAGGCGAGCAGTGTGGAGCAACTCAAACACGCGACGGTTCCCATGCTGTTTATCCACGGCGACAAGGACACCTTTGTGCCGTACGACATGCTCGACCAAAACTACGACGCGTGCGCCAGCAAGGTCAAGCAAAAGCTCACCATCCATGGCGCCACCCACGCCAAGAGTGCGCAAGTTGACCCCGAGCTCTACTGGAACACGGTCAACAACTTCCTCGACGAGTATTTTTAGGCGAATAGTAACGTCTGAGGCTTTATCTGACCCCCTATTTTCGGAAGTATGCGGCAAAATCTGGAACTGCCGACCAGACCGTAGTTTTACCAACAATTTATCAGGGGTTTTGTTGCCAAAAAACGTCGTGTGCTCGGCGGTCTCGAAATTTGCCGCATACTTCCGGAAAACCGCCCGAGAGCGTTGCGCTCGCGGGCGGCTTTTGCTCAACTAACGCTACAAAGGTGCTTGTTTTGTCCAATAGATAGGTGCTACTTGACCTCGATGAGCTCGTACTTGCTCGTGCCCAGGCCGATCTTCTCGGCATGCGCAATGCAGGTGCGCCAGTCGGTGTCGGGATGCGTGATGCAGAAGGGGTCCTTGGCTTGCTCGCCCTCCAGATGCTCGTGGTTGTGCTCCATCTTGGCCGCGCTATCGGTGAGCTCGGTGTTGGGAAGCGGCTCGGACGCCATGACGGCATCGGCACAGGCCTGGTCGATGGCGACCGGGTCGAAGCTCGCGAACATGCCGATGTCGTTGACGATAGGCGTATCGTTTTCGGGATGGCAATCGCAGTTGGGGCTAATGTCCATGGCAAGCGAGATGTGGAAGCTCGGACGGCCGTCGACAACGGCCTTCGTATACTCGGCGATCTTGCAGTTGAGCACGTCGGCCGCAGCGTCATGGCCGGGCTTGATGGCATCCTGGTTGCACACGCCGATGCAGCGACCGCAGCCCACGCAGCGATCATGGTCGATAGCGGCAACGTGAACCGTACGGGTGTTGCCGTTGGCGAGCTCGCGCTCACGGGTGTCGTCAAACGAGATAGCGCTGTGCGCACAGACCTTTTCGCAGGCACGGCAGCCAATACAGTGCTCGGTCGCGACGTTCGGCTTGCCGGCAGCATGCTGCTCCATCTTGCCGGCGCGGCTGCCGCCGCCCATGCCCAGGTTCTTCATGGCGCCGCCAAAGCCGGCCTGCTCATGGCCTTTAAAGTGCGTGAGGCTGATCACAATATCGGCATCCATGAGTGCCCGACCGATCTTGGCCTCGTGCACGTACTCGCCGCCCTCGACCGGAACGAGCGCCTCGTCGGTACCCTTGAGGCCATCGGCGATGATGATCTGGCAACCCGTGGCATACGGGGTAAAGCCGTTCTGGTAGGCGGTGTCGATGTGCTCGAGCGCGTTTTTGCGGCTACCGACATAGAGCGTGTTGCAGTCGGTGAGGAAGGGCTTGCCGCCCAGCTCCTTCACGACATCCGCGACGGCGCGGGCGTAGTTGGGGCGCAAAAAGCTCAGGTTGCCCAGCTCGCCAAAGTGAATCTTGATGGCGACGAACTTGTTCTCAAAGTCGATCTGCTCGATACCGGCGTGACGTATGAGGCGCTTGAGCTTGTCGAGCTGGCTCTCGCGAGCATGCGTGCGCAGGTTGGTGAAGTACACCTTAGCGGGTGCTGCGGGTGCAGTTGCGGTCATAGATCTATCCCCTCGGTCTATATGGCGTTACAGACATAGAGGATGGTACCAGTTAAAGCAGAGTTAAAGTCAAGTACGGCACCTAGTCATTGGGGACGTTCTCGAACGACTACTCTTGGACTTTAAGGGCTTCGGCCAGGCTGACGCGCTTGATAGAACGCGTGTGTAGCAGCGCCACGAGCAGGTAGGTCGCAAAGCCAATGCCGACGCATGCAACCATGGACCAAGCGGGCACGTAGATCTCGATATTGCCGTTGTAGGCGAGCAACATCGAGCGGAAGATAGCCGTGAGCGAGCCAATGATCACGGGCAGGCTCAGCACGAGCGACGCCACCACGCACAGCGTGATCGAGCGGATGTACAGATGCGAGATCTCGCTATCGCGATAGCCAAAGACTTTCATGTAGCTGATCGAACGGGCGCTGTGGTCGATCACTGCCTTGGTCAGCAGGTACATAAACAGCAGGAAGATGAACACCGCAAGCCCAACCATCATGCCGATCATTTTGCTCATCATGCCTATAAACTGGTCGCCCACGGCGCGCATGTCGTCGGGCGTGGTGTCGCCGGCAAAGTAACGCGCATCGAGGTCGAGCTTCTCGTCGCTCACATAGCCGTTAAAGTAGGCGGCGTCGTTGTCGAACAGCTCGTTAAAGTCGTCGATGCTCATATAGATATTCATGTCCGACTTTGAGCCCCAGGCACAATCCTTGCCCGCGTACTCAAGAGAATAATGCTCGCCCTCGTACTTGTCGCTGAACGTGACCTTCTGGCCCTCGCTCCAGCCAAACTTATCGAGCAGACCGCCGCCAAAGACGACGCGTCCGTCGCCGACGTTGAGGTCTTTCCAGTAGCGCGAATCGGGCGAGATGCCGTAGACGGAAATCGTCTCCTGCCCATTACCATCGCCGCGGTCGTATTGCAGCTGGTAAACGGCGTATTTCTCGGCCTGTGCGATTGCACCCGCGCCGTTATCGGTCGTGTTAACCGGGTGGATATCGTCGTTGTCAGTGTCGACCTTAGAGGCCTTGTCAATCAGGTCGATAGCCTCGTCGCGGTTGCAGCCGAGGGCATCGGCAAGGTCATCGAGGCACGCATAAAGCGCATCCTTCTTGTCCTGAACCTTGGCAAGCGCGTTCTGCGCTGCGGTCAGGCTCTCGGCAGACGGAAACGCGGTCGCGGCATCGGCTGCCGTCTGCGCTGTATCGGCCGCGTCGTCAAGCTCGTCATCGGCATCCTGAGCAGCGGAAAGCAGCGCGCCGTCAACCGACTGCAAGCGCTCGAGCCCCGACCACTGCTCGCGCTCCTCGGCAGTGCCCTCGAGCTCCAGCGGCGCCTTGAGCGTGTACTGGTGCTCGGCGACCAGGCTCGTCTCGAGGTTGTCCGCGTAGTGCGTCATCGTGGGCAGAATCGCCAGGCCAAAGAGCAGCAGCAGCGAGGCAAACGCAATGCCCACAAAGAGCGTGACAAAGTTGCCCAGGTTGCGCAGAAAGATACGCAGGCGGAAGCGGGAAACAAAACCCATGCGCTCCGGCAGTTGCATACCGCGCTTGGTGCCCGATTTGCCGCTCGCCTCGTGACGAAGGAACTGCAACGGCGTCTTGCCCATTTTGCGAAGCAGACCCACCAGCGTGATGAGGATGAGCGCGACGGCGGGAACCACGGCGCACTTCACAAAGATCTCCCAGCTCCAGTACACCTGGAAGGGCGGCAGGCTGTACGAACCGTAATAGAGGCTGCGCATGGGCTCGGTAAAGAACACAACGCCGAGCGCAGTGCCCAAAAGCGCCGCGACCACGCCCACGATGGCGGGAAGTGCCAGGTAGTGCAGCACGATCTCGCGACGGCGATAACCGCTGGCGAGCAGCGTGCCGATGATGGCGCTCTCCTCCTCGATGGTGGCGTCGGTAAGGACCACAAAGACAAATGCCATGATTACGATGATGATGTCGAGCAGCGTCATCCACATCATGGAGTCGCCGTCTACGTCGTCGCGCGCGTAGCCAATGCCCTGGTTGGAATCGGCGTCGATGAGGTCATCCACGCGCGCATCGGCGTCGGTCAGTGCCTCCACCATATCTTGCTCGGCATCGGTGCGGTCCGCGGTGGAGAGATCGCGATCGGCAAAGGTAAAGGAGTAGGTGTAGGCAGGCGCGCCGCCGGCATCCTCGAGCGCGGCAAAGCCGGCATCGGCGACCTCGGCCACACCATAGGTGATGGTGTTCACCGTAAAGTCCGAATTGTTGAGGAACAGCGCCTGGCTATCGGGCTGGGTCATGATGCCGCAGATGGTGTAGGTGCGGCCCTCAAGCTCGACCTTATCGCCCACGGCGAGGTCGTTGTTGGTGGCGAAGACACGGTCGATTGCCACCTCACCGTCCGTCTTGGGCTCCTTGCCCTCACAGTAGGACGCGATATCGACCTTGGTGCGGTGCGCATAGGTGCGCAGCGTGCGCTTGGTGCCGTCGTCGCCGGCGGTCTTTTTGATGATGGCGTCGATGGAGAAATTCTTGTAGAGCGCGACGCCGCCGACGTCACTGGCGGCATCCTCGGCAGCCTTGAGCTGGTCTTTGGTGGCCTCGAAGGAAGTGGTCACGCGGCCGTCCTCGATCGTGTACGCATCGCGCATGTCGTCGATAAGGCAGCCGATGGAATGCGCTGCGAGCAAAAAGCCCGAGGTAAGGGCGATGCTTCCGCACATAAGCAAAAAGATGCCCAGGTATTTGCCGATATTGCGGCGCAGCTCGCGCGGAAGACGTTTTGCGAGAGGTGTCATGGCGCCGCCTACCAATCGAGCTCGGCGGCCGCGACGGGCGACTCGTTGAGTTCATCCTCGACAATGCGACCGTCGCGCAGGCGCAGCACGCGGTTAGCCATGCGGGCGATGGCGGCGTTGTGCGTGACGATGATGATGGTGCAGCCGTAGGTGCGGTTGACATCCTCCATGAGCTGCAAGATTTCCTTGGACGTCTTGTAGTCAAGCGCGCCCGTGGGCTCGTCGCACAGCAGCAGGCCCGGGTTTTTGACGAGCGCACGGCCGATGGCGCAGCGCTGCTGTTGGCCGCCCGAGACCTGGCGCGGGAACTTGTTGCGGTGCTCGTAGAGGCCCAGCGAGCGTAGCAGGTCGTCAATGTCGAGCGGCTTTTTAGACAGGTGCGCCGTGACCTCGATGTTCTCCTTGATGGTGAGATCGGGCACCAGATTGTAGAACTGGAAGACAAAGCCCAGCTCGCGGCGGCGGTACTCACCCAGGTCGGCGGGCTTGAGCACTGTGAGGTCGCAGCCGTCCACCATGATGGAGCCGGCGTCGGCATCTTCCAGGCCACCAATCAGGTTAAGGAAGGTCGACTTGCCCGAGCCCGAAGGCCCCAGCATGACGCAGATCTCGCCGCGATTGATGGACGTGTCGATGCCGTCGAGCACCGTCAGGCGCGCGTCACCGTCGCCGTAGTGCTTCTTGAGCCCCTTGACCTGGACGTAGGTTTGCTTCGTCGCCATGCTATCCCCCATTGTTAGCCTCGTACTACTTTATAAACGTAATAGTAAACCTTGGCGAACTATTTTGGAGCGAAAGTGGGGTTTTGTTTCAGACTAGTCATTGGGGACGTTCTTAAACGACTAGCTGTTGGGGACACCCTTTCGCCACCCGGCAGTTAGGGACGTTCCTTTCCTGCCGGCAGTTGTGGACAGTCTCTGCCAACCCAGCCGGCAAAACAGCCGATCGGCAAAGACTGTCCCCAATGACTAGTCGTTTAAGTCTGTCCCCAATGAGTACCCACCCGATGGCTAGTCGTTTAAGAACGTCCCCAACGACTAGGCGGTTAGGCGCGGGATTTGTTGTGGGCGAAGGCTAGGCCTACGGCGGCGATGGCCACGGCAAAGAGCACCGTGACGCCCAGATCGCAGGCGATGTCGCCCAGCACGGTGGACGTCAGGTCCGCGGCGAGCGCCTTGCTGATCGCGTCGTTCACCCAAAACGTCGGCACAAAATGCGCCACGGTCTGCACGGCAGAGCCCATCAGCGACAGCGGCATCCAGGCTCCGCCCAAAAACGTCATGAGCATGCCAAGCAGGTTGCCCACGCCGTTGAGCAGTTCCTCGCGCGCGCCCAAGCTCGACAACGTAAAGCCAACGGCCAGCGGCGTGCACGCCAGGGCAAACGTCGCCGCCAGCGCCAGGCACACACGACCCACGCCGCCCTCGGCGACCGCGCCGGCAAAGCCCACGACGCCCATCATGCTCGACACAAACCAGATGCAGACGGTGAGCACGGCGGCGGCCGCAAACACGGCAAGCGAACGCTGGCGCTCGGAGATTGGGCCGGCATCCATACGACGCACGCGCTCGGGCTCGTTCATGCCCGAGAACACCAGCCCCACCGATACGATGACCGACGAGATAATCGCATACGCACCAAAATTGAAATACGACTCGAGCGTGGCGGCGGCAGTCGAATCGACCTTGACCTGCTCGATCTCGACCTCGGCGCGCTTCGCGGCCGCATGCTCGGCGGCCTTGGCGACATCGCCGTTAGAGGCGGCGGGCTCTAGGGCCGCCGCAGCGCCCGCGAGCGAGATCCAGCGCGAGGCCTCGGCAGACGAAAGCGCCGCTGCCATGGTGCCGGCGCCGTAGGTCACATCGAGCTTGGGCAGAGACTCCCCCGCGCGGGCGGCTGCAACAAGGTCGCCCTCAAACCCCTCCGGGATAAAGAACACGCAGTCGGCGCTACCTTTGGCGCTGTTGCTCTTGGAGAGCGCGTCCGCAAGGTCGTAGGTGTCGTCGCCGACGCCCGTGACCAGCTCAAAACGCGAACCCAGATGCTTGGTAAGCGCACACGAAAGGTCGCTATTGTCGCGGTCGACCACGATCACGTTGGTGTCGTAGGGCTTATACTCGGTGAGCTGCGACGAGTTCCAGCTCACCGATGCCGCGATGAATACGCCCATGAGCGAGATGAACACCGTATAGATGAGCAGGTAGAACGGGTGCGCCAGCGCCATGCGAAGCGCGGTCTTAAAGGTGCTCATAGCGG
>CABUTP010000011.1 GCA_902494545.1 uncultured Collinsella sp.
AACTCGAACTTGGTGTCGGCAATGATGATGCCACGGGTCGCTGCATACTCGGCGGCAGCCTTGTAAATCTTGAGGGACAGGTCGCGAATCTGCGCGGCGATATCCTCACCCACGATCTCGCAGCAACGCTCGAACGAAATGTTCTCGTCGTGGTCGCCGATCTCGGCCTTCGTGGACGGCGTGAACAGCGGCTCGGGAAGCTTGGAGGCCTCAGTCAGACCCTCGGGCAGCTGGATGCCACATACGGTGCCGTTCTCGTCATAGGTCTTCTTGCCCGAACCGGTCAGATAACCGCGGACGATGCACTCGATAGGAATCGTCTGGGCTTTCTTGACCAGCATGGCGCGGCCGGCGAGGTAGTCACGATACTCGGCAAACTCCTCGGGGAAATCCGCCGGATCGATGGAGACGAGATGGTTGGGAACGATGTCGGCAAACTTATCGAACCAGAATGCCGAGATGCGGTTGAGCACCTCTCCCTTAAACGGAATCTCGTCGGGAAGAATGAAGTCGAACGCAGAAATGCGGTCGGTGGCGACCATCAGCAGGTTTTCACCGGCATCGTAGATATCACGAACCTTGCCACGGGAATCCGGACGACGCTCCATCGTTGTCACGTGAGTCACTCCTTACCTAAATACGACAGAAATGCGGGTTCTTTCCCGCATGTTTTCGCAAACTCGGAGCGGCAGGGACGCGGCCCCTCCTTCACCGAATAGCGAAAAGCTAGTGCTCCATTGTAGTAGATGCCGCGTCCGCCGTGTGCTCGCGAGGCAGATGAATCGTAAAAGTCGTACCCTTTCCAAGCTCCGACTCCACGGATATGTAGCCGTGATGACGCTCGACAATCTGCTTGGTCACGGCGAGGCCCACGCCCAGGCCACCCGCCTCGCGGGCGCGACTGGCGTCGGCACGCCAAAAACGACCGAAGATGCGCGACAAATCATCCTTGGCGATACCGATGCCCGTATCCGAAACCGCGATATCGACGTGCTTGCGGTCGCTGAGCACCGACACCACGACCCAACCCCCCTCGGGGGTATAGCGCATGGCGTTACTCAAGAGGTTGATGACGCATTGCGTGATCATGTCGGGATCTGCCTCGACAACGTCATCGTGACCCTGCGTCTCATCTGCAAAGCGCAAACGCAGGTCACGGTCGGCAAAAAGGCGCTCCTGGCCGTTCACAATCGATCGCACGAACGGAACCATGTCCACCGGTTCCAGGTTGAGCGGCGCGGTGCTGTTTTCCATGCGCGACAGGTCGAGCATCTGCTGCACCAGACGGGCCAGACGACGCGTCTCGGATGCGACCGTTTCCAGGTGTTCGTCATCGGTGGGATACACACCGTCTTGCATGGCCTCGACCGTTGCAAGCATGGCCATGAGCGGCGTGCGCAGCTCGTGGGCAACATCAGAGGTCAGGCGCTTCTCGTGCTTCATATCCTTTTCGAGTGAGGTGGCCATCTCGTCGAAGGTCTCTCCCAGCTGATCGATCTCATCATCGCCGCGCAAGCCCGTACGAGCGGACAGGTCTCCATCGCGAATCTGCTTGGCGGTGCTGGTAATACGATGAATCGGCTTGGTGAGCATGCGCGACATGAGCGCTCCGATAACGACCGAGATGCAGACGGCCACAACCGCGGCAAGGGCCATGGCGTTAAAGGTCTTCTCTCTGAATGCCGAGTCTGCCCTGGTGAGCAGGGCATCGGAGCCAACCGCCCACAATTTGACCTGACCCACGTGCTCGCCGGAGGACGTCACGATCTCAACGTTGGCAACACTATTGGAATCGGTGGGAGCAGACGAGACTGGGCTGTGCGATGCCCTCTTTCCGCTCGCATCGTCGGTCGTCGCCTGATTTTCGCGTACATCGGCAGTAGCGCTTGCCGAGGGCCACGAGTCGTCGTAGACGATGACGCCCTTTTTATTGACGACCTGCATACCAAGATCGTCGGACACCAAACTCGATGTCGCGACCGTACGCAGCTCCCCCGCAGTCCAAGAACCGTTTTCCTCATATGACGTTGCCAACTTTTCGGCAGCGGAATTGGCGATTTCGACAATATTGGAGCGCGTGTAATCCGTAAAAACCGTGCCCCATACAACGGAGACTACGCCCACCAGCACCAATACCGTCATGAGCGATGTCAGGGCAAAAGCCAGGGCCATGCGCGAGGGATAGCTCATCGTTGGCCGTGAATCGGAACGAGGCGTGTTCCAACTAGCCTTGGAACCCGCCTCGTTCTCCTGCTTATGCTTTTGCCCGATTTCAAAGCGCGCAGGTGTCATATGTGATTTCCTTTATTTCTCGTCCGACTTATCGGTCTTGGTCGGAGCCTCGAAGCGGTAGCCGACACCGTGGACGGTGTAGAGCCACTTGGGCTTCTTGGGGTCGTCGCCCAGCTTGGCGCGAAGGTTCTTCACGTGGCTGTCGATAGTGCGCTCGTAACCCTCAAAGTCGTAGCCGAGCACCTTCTCGACCAGCTCCATGCGGTTGTAGACGCGGCCGGGGTGACGAGCAAGCGTGGTGAGCAGCTTGAACTCGGAAGCCGTCAGGTCGACCTCCTTGCCCTCGACCAAAATCTTGTGGCCCGAGATGTCAATGACCAGATCGCCAAAGTCGAGCACCTCGACGGCCGGCTCATCGGCCTGGTGGGCACGGCGGAACAAGGCGCGCACGCGCGCGACAAGCTCGCGCGGCGAGAACGGTTTGATCAGGTAGTCGTCGGCACCGAGCTCGAGGCCGATAATACGGTCCTCGATCTCGCCCTTGGCCGTCAGCATAATGATGGGGACATCCGAGGTGTCGCGAATGGTGCGGCAAACGCGCTCGCCGGGAATCTTAGGGAGCATGAGGTCGAGCACGACCAGGTCGAACTGATGCTTCTCGAACTCCTCGATAGCGGACTGGCCGTCGCCCACGCCCACAACCCAATAGCCCTCGCGCTCGAGATAGGCAGCGACAGCGTCACGGATTGCCTTCTCATCCTCGACCAGCAGAATCTTTTTTGCATCTGAAGCCATAACACGGCCCCCCTGTCTCAATTAGCTAAGAACAAGCTCATTTTAACGCACCTGAGCCCACCGGGCGTCGCATGGGTGCGATAGCTCGGTGGGCGGTACTCATAGTCACAACGCGCTTATTCCCCTGTCGACGCCTTTTTAACCCCTCGGAGACTAAAGAGAGAACAAGCGAGCGGTAACCGTCTCGGGAATTCCCTGGCTGTTACGCACCGTGGCATAGGTTAAAAACGTATTCGATTTACCCGCCGTAGCTGGATAATCGCCATATTCGAGAGCGCGGTCGGGCGACAGCAGCGAACCATAGGTTTTGGCGGAGGTATCGATCAGAAAATGCGATGCCTGAACCTTAACCAGATATTTGCCCTTCCTGCCGGCAGCACACGCAAGCGGCTCGCGCGACAGGAATAGGAACGTCCCATTCTCCCTACCGATATAGGTGCCCATGTTGCCAAGTCCCCCCACGCCGCTATAGGTGGCCTCGATGGAGAACACAAACGTGTCACCCATATATACGGCCTCGAAGGGTGACACCGATGAGGGAAGGACCAGCTGAGCCCTCTTGGTATTGTTGCCGTCCGTCAGGTCGATCGCCGTCATGCCGTAGTAGACGCCCTCGTCGTTGCGCACACGCGGGGAGATGGTCAAGATGCCGTCACTCACACGCGGGGCGGATGCAAAGCGGCCCGTTGACTTCCAAATGGCCTCGGCCTTTGCCTCGTCGAGCGAGCGGCGGTAGCAATACGAGTCGTGACTCGTCTTATTGCCGCCCGCCGAAGGCATCTTGTACCAAATGACAGACGATCCGAATGCCGTAAACAGCGGCGGATCGTAGTCCTTGCCGCCTCGGTCGAGCTCGACCGCATCGCCGACAAGCGACGCACCTGCCGTATTTTGCGCATAGAGCTTCCACGATGCGTTTGCAAAGTTCATTTCGACCCAAGCAAATACGCCATCGCCGGCGCGGACATCGTAAAACGAATACCCTGCACCTTCCACGGGATCCTCGACGAGCGTCGTGAGTGAACCGTCGCCCAAGTTGAGCACACCGAGCGTATTGGCATGCCGCGCCGATGCGGGTGCCATCATCGCCGCGGCGTAATCACCGTCGCAGTAATACAGCAGCGTACCCAAAGGCAATGTCCATGAAGCTGCAGGCTCAAGATCGATATCGACAGCTTCGTACTCATCAGTGATCGAGACAATCTTCGAATCGTCCTTGATAACCTGCGGCTCGCCAGCGACGTCATCACTCGTGCCCGTTTTTTTCGAGCAACCGGCCAGTACGGCAGCAGCACCGGTAGCGGCGCCACCCAGCACAAAACCTCGACGCGTTATTCCATTCTTAAAGCGATCAGCGATGCTCATTAGGCGATCTCTGCGCGAGCGGCCTCGATAGCGCGCGTAAGCTGATCGGCGCATGAGGTCTTTTTCATACCGCAGGTATTACCGGCGAGAACCTCGATTACGCGATCGGCGGGAGCGCCCTCGACCAGCCTGGAGATGGCCTTGAGGTTGCCATCGCAGCCGCCGGTAAACTCGACGCCCAGCACCTTGCTGCCATCGTCAGAGAGATTGAGGTGAATATTGCGAGAGCATACACCCTGAGGCTTGTAGTCAAAACTAATCATTGAGATCCCCTCTCAGAAAGAAATTTCAGACGTCTATTATCCCCGCCTGGACCGACTTATTATCGCAAGCACCGATTCAACATCCTACGATGCTTGGACTGGCGGGGGCAAGATTAGCAGTCCGCACCCTGTACGTGGACCATGCGCTTCTCCCGATACATATTGTGGTCGGCGACGCGATATACATCGGCCAGCGTATTTCCAGCAGTCTCGACGGTCGCCACGCCAATCGATGCGCTGACCGTCAGGGTCTCATCGCTTACCGCGGCAAGACCGAGACGAAGATCCCGTTCCAGCCCGAGCGCAGACTCGTTGTCAGTATGGGGACAAACCAGCAAAAACTCGTCGCCGCCAACGCGCATCGGCAGGTAATCCGCACCAGCCACCCGCCGCAGCACGGACGCCGTCCGTCGCAGCAGTTCATCCCCCATCTCGTGACCATAGATGTCGTTGGTCCGCTTGAGATAATTACAGTCCACCATAATCACGCTCACTGGCAAGTTCTCGTTTACCAGGCTATCTCCACGCGATTCCAGATAGTTACGGTTGCGAAGCCCCGTCAGTTTATCTTGGTATGACAGCTCCTCGGCATGCTTGACCATCGATATGTTGTGCGTCGCCACGACGACCGAATCCAACCGGCCTTGCTCATCGCGATGCTGGGGGACAACCTGTAGCGAGTACCAAGCGCCTCGACAATCTCGCACCTCGGCAGCCAAGTACGGTACGTCCTCCATACGTTCACGAAGCGTACTTATATCTACGAGTCCCACAACCGCTTCGCGGCTTTCGGGGCTCACGATATCCCGGCAGACCGTGTCCATAAAGTCATATGCCTCGCTATGCTCGGCAAACGTCTTCGCTATCGCCGGCGACATATTGATTCCCTCGATCTCGAGGGTGTCAAGATGCAAAAGGAAGGTCGAATCGTAGATGGCGCTTATGGCATTGATAATGCCGAGCTGTTTATCCTTTTCGACCAAATTGCGGTGGTCAGCGATATTTCGAGCCAACAGTACCACGACCCAAAACGCAAGGCACACCAAGACGCCGACGCAAGGCACACCAAGACGCCGACGGCGACAAATGAAATCCTGTCAGACATGACCTCAGATTTGGGATATAGCGCAAACAGGCGGTAGTCCTTGTATGCCGCACGTACGGCGTACCATTTGTCTCCTCGATATTCGATGCGCGTCAGGCCGTCGTCTTTCCACTCAACTCCTGCGCTGGTGAGGAGTCGGGCGAGCGACACGTCAGCATCGGCACTGTTGGATGAGACAATCTCCGCATCCTCCATAACAAGCACCGTGGGGCCCTGGTGGAAGGTGCTGTTCGAAAGCACGTCGGCTATGGCATACGAATAGTCGTCCGCCGTATCGGAAACAAGTGAGCGGTATGCCAGGGCAACGCCGTCGCCATACGGGACGGCACAGACGGCAAAAACGACACCACGGCGCTCAACGACAGTTGAGTAGGTCACTTTGGAACCTTGATACATCGATGCGACCGGCGAACAGGCCAGCTCCTCTCGCCACAACATGAGCGGATCGCGACCATCGATGTCGTAGTGGGCAGCCATATGGCCATCGGAGTCCATGACCATCAACCCCGAAAGGTTCTCGGCATGGACAAATTGCTCGATAAGATCGTTGTTAACCTCAACGCGATCAGGGGACAGGAACGTCGCAAACGATTCGACCGCGGCGAGCAAATCGTGCGTCGTCTCGATTTTTCTCCCCTGTTCGTAGCGGTCATATTTTTCGCAAGCGTTTTCCAAAAACGCCATGGTTTCTTGGCCAAACCCAAGCGTTTTTTCGAGGCAGCGATGGGTTCCAACCGCATACAACAGGCCTAATAAGACAGCGCTGACAATAACGCTGACAGCTATGACGGTCAGAGTCTTTCGACGCAAGCGGTGTTTGTCATTTGTCATGATTCCGCTCCTTGCCCGCCCGTCGTCGCTCCTGCCTTGTAATTGTCCACAATGCGCTCTATCGTGCCGTCTCGATCCATGTCGAACAGCGCGGTATTGAGGTTTTTGACGCACTCTCCCTCATAGGCAACATCAAATGCAACGCCCAGGTCAACCGTCATAACGTTGTCGGCAAACACACGATAAACGCCGGGATACTGGACGACGAGTCGATCAAGCGATTGAACGTCCGCCATCCAACAGTCAACATACCCTTTGGCGAGGGCGGCTTTGCAGAGCTCGGCAGAACCATACGATTTGATTTGCACGTCCGGCGAGATTTCCAGATCCCCTGCGAGCAATCGGCGTTCGCTCACCGAGCCCGCAATCACCGCGATGGTCTTGCTTCCATCGAGATGCGCCAAGGACTTGATGCCACTCGTTTTCTTGGCGGCAACCGAGACCGTCACGGTTAGATACGGCTCGGTCCAGTAATACTTATCCTCGCGATAACAGGGAGAATAATCACACCACAGGCAATCGATATCACCGTTTTTGAGCAGCCGGTCGCGATCGTTCCAGTCAATATCGACAAACTGTGGCTTGATCCCCACGCGTTTGCAGGCCTCGCGGGCGATGTCGATATCGATACCGGCGTAATCGCCCGTGGTATCGATATACACATAGGGGTCGTTATCCGTAACGCCGATTTTGAGTACCGGGAGGTCTTTGTCGGCTTCATTCGGGGAGGAAGAACTGCTTCGAACGGTATACGTCAGGGCGGCCACACAGGCAACAACAAGGAGCATGAGTGTAAACGAGACGATGGCGGCTCGCTTGATACGTCTGGGCACGCGCCCCCCTTCATCGAAACAGCAGTCGGAGTTCATTTTATTACCCAAGGGCTTATGCGACAGTAAAAAAGCGCCCCGCCCAGGACGGGCAAGGCGCCAAAGGCTGAAATGCATCCGCAAGCGGTCGAATGAGGCCGGTCCTACTCGAAGTTCAGCTGCTCCAGGCGGTCGAAGACCGTATCGATGCGGGTGAGGAAGTCCCACGGATCAAAGATCTCATCGAGCTTCTCCTGGCTGACGGTGCAGCGCGGATCGGCCTCGAGACGCTCCTTAAAGGTGGGGCCAGAGACACAATCCTGCACCTCATGCCAGGTGGCCATGGCGTTTTCCTGCACGATAGCGTAGGCGTCCTCGCGGGTGATGCCCGTATCGACGAGGGCCAGCAGGACCTTGGAGGAGAAGATGAGGCCGCGGGTCTTGTTGAGATTGGCCATCATGCGGGCCGGATACAGCTGCAGGCCGTCGATAACGCGAATGAGGCACTGGAACATATGGTCGAGCGCAATGAAGCTATCGGCCTGGGCGACACGCTCGGCAGAGGAGTGCGAAATGTCGCGCTCGTGCCACAGGGCAACGTTGTCAAAGGCGACCTGAGCGTTTGACTTCACGACGCGCGACAGGCCGCAGACCTTCTCCATAGTGATCGGGTTGCGCTTGTGCGGCATGGCGGAGCTGCCTTTTTGGCCCTTGCGGAAGGGCTCCTCGGCCTCGAGCGTATCGGTCTTCTGCAGGTTGCGGACCTCGGTCGCGATGCGCTCGCAGGTGGCCGCTGTAGTGGCAAGCACGCCGGCAAGGTAGGCGTGGTGATCGCGGCTGATGACCTGCGTGGACAGCGGATCGTGGACCAGGCCCAGGTGCTCGCAGACGTACTCCTCGACGAACGGCTCGATGGAGCTGTAGGTGCCGACGGCACCGGAGATGGCACCGAAGGCAACGTTCTTGCGAGCATCCTCAAGACGATCGAGATCGCGCTTGAGCTCCCATGCCCAAGAGCCAAACTTCATACCGAAGGTCATCGGCTCGGCATGGATGCCATGGGTGCGGCCGGCGCAGAGCGTATTGCGCTCCTCGAAGGCACGACGCTTGCAGATCACGCCGAGCTTCTTGACGTCCTCGATAATCAGGTCACACGCCTGAGTAAGCTGATAGCACAGAGCCGTATCACCCAGGTCGGAGCTGGTCATACCGTAGTGAACCCAGCGGCTAGGCTTGGGCTCGCCCTCGGGAACATCGGCGTCGATATATTCCTTCATGTTGGTCAGAAAGGCGATGACATCGTGGCGCGTGACCTCCTCGATCTCGTCAACCTTCGCTTTCTCAAAGTTGGCGTGGTCGCGAATCCACTGGGCCTCTTCTTTGGAAATACCGATCTTGCCGAGCTCCGCCTGAGCCTCGCAGGCCAGGACCTCAATCTCCTGCCAAATGGCGTACTTGTTCTCGAGGGAGAAGATGTGTCCCATCTCCGGGCGGGTATAGCGATCGATCATAGCGGCTCCTTTTTGGTTATTGGCACGTTGGTCGTAACCCAACCATTGTACCGTGCGCGGGTGCGAGTATGGGCAGCAGGCATTAACCTAACATTTTGGAATTGGAGCGGCCATGGGGACGTCTGCGTATTTGCTTCGAAATCCGCACCGGCTTCAGGCGATCTCCTCGGATTCACGGAGACGAGGGGGAATACTTTGTTGAATTTGCCGTCCCCATATCTCCCATGCTCGATGGAGCGGGCAACGGGACGTCCGCGTATTTGCTTCGCAAATCCGCACCGGCTTCAGGCGCCTTCCGGCGCCTTCGCCTGCTCGCTATAAACGCTTCGCGTTTATTTAACGCTCGCACCCTGTCGGGTTCGAGTCCCGGCGCTTTATTGAAAAAAGCACGGCACCGTGATGGTGCCGTGCTTGTGCTTTTAACTGGAGCGGGCAACGGGACTCGAACCCGCGAGTGTCAGCTTGGGAAGCTGATGCCTTACCACTTGGCGATGCCCGCTTGTGTGTTGGCTAGTATAACGCGGTTGTCTTGTTCGATACAAGGGTGTCGATGCTTGTTTTAGCTGTGGAGAATCGTTTGAAAACCGCGCCAATTGTGGAGATGAGGACCTTTGTCTTTCTTTTCTTGCCTTCTTCTACCTGCGCTTTTATCTGATTGTTGTATTTGAACTCGATTTGTCAGAAATCGGGCAAGCTTTTGGTCAGCTTCTGGTACTTACCCGCATGAACCATGGCGGTAGCCTCATCCCAAGCGCCGCGGCCTCCCCGTGCGGCGCACGAGGGATAAGGAGCAGCCATGTCCAACGCACCCACGCACTCTGTCCACAGCGCAATCGCAACAGGTCCGCTGCTCCTGCTCCTCTTTTTTCTGATCGGCTGTCTGGCCCCAGGGGCCGCACTCGCCGTCGACGGGAGTGACGCCCTTAATTTCCGCACCATAAGCGACGGCTGCGGCCCCTTCGGTGTCGGTAAATACGAGGCACAGGACACTTCAATTTCGTACTGCATGAATCAAGACTGCCCCGGCCCCAGCAAGCCGGGAGGGCCATGGCGCACATATAACCAGGGCTGGACA
Organism: uncultured Collinsella sp.; assembly: GCA_902494545.1. GTDB lineage: Bacteria > Actinomycetota > Coriobacteriia > Coriobacteriales > Coriobacteriaceae > Collinsella. The sequence goes on from CABUTP010000011.1 coordinate 9,987, forward strand.
TGGCTCGATGACGAATTTGCCGCCATCGTCTGCCACGGATACCCCTCCAGTACATCCTTTGGCGGCCACAATCTGTCGCCCGATCTCGCCCGCGCCGCCACCCAGATTGCCGTGTGGATGCTCAACGGAACCACGCACCCCGACGGCACCTATTCGTATACAAACAGCAAGGGAGTTGCCAGGAGCGGTAGGTTTTACGAAAACGCCGAGGCCGTAGCGGCTGCACGTTGGCTCTACGACAGCGCCAAGTCCGGATCCATTAAGGCAGCCCCACATCGAGCCAGGCGTTATCACGGCCCGGTCTCGGGCGAGGGTCGACACCAGGACATGCTCTATGTTCTGCCCGCCGTCTCCGCATCTTTTCAAAAACAATCGTCCCAGGCTGATATCACCGCCGGCAACGACACCTACAGACTCGGTGGCGCAACCTTCGATATCTTTGAAAGTGCGGGCGATGCACGTGTCGGCGCTATCCAGATGGACGAAAACGGGCGTGCACAAGCAACACTTTTGCCCAATACGGCATATTACCTGGTCGAAACCAAAGCCCCGGCAGGCTATATCCCTCGAAGCGACCGAATAACCTTCACCACACAAAACAGCGGCGAACATGTCACTATCAACGAGCAGCCCGGCACCATCACCTTGCGTATTGCAAAAATCGATGCCGCCACGGATGCTGGCGCCCAAGTTGGGGCGTCGCTTGCGGGCGCTGAATTTACCTGCGTCTCGCAATCAACTCCCAGCTGGACTCGCACCCTTACGACCGACGAAAACGGACGGGCGATCCTCAATGACATTCCTCTGGGCACCTTTACCATCTACGAATCGAAAGCGCCCGAGGGCTACCTGATTTCAAACGACTGTTGGAGCTACACCGTCGGTGCCGAGCAACTCGGAGATACGGGCATCGTTGAGCTCGAAAGCCGTATTCCCAACATCCCCATCGCCTTTGACCTTGAAATCTCAAAGTTTAAGGACCATGGCGATAACGATGAGTCCGGCCTTGAGCAGCCGGCGGGAGGCGTCGTCTTTGAAGTTGTCAGCAATAGCTCACAACAAGTCGTCGGCACGTTGACCACAAACGTTTACGGCTTTGCCTCCACAAAAGACCAGCCCGAAGCATGGTTTGGCGCAGGCAAGCGACCCGCCGGCGCTCACGGTGCCATTCCCTACGACCGCGCGGGCTACACCGTTCGCGAGGTTGCAGAAACGGTCCCTGAAGGATTTAAGCAGGCAGGTGAATGGACCATCACAGCAGAGCAGACCGCAGACGGCGCCGAGCTTCAGTACATCGTTGACAACCATGCCCTATCGACACACCTTCAAATCGTAAAGCGCGATGCTCAGACCGGCGGCACCGTACCACTTGCCGGCTTTACGTTCCAGCTGCTCGATAGCCACCACGAGCCCGTCTCGCAAACATGTTGGTATCCGGCCCACAATGTAATGAATACCTTCACAACCGATACAGCCGGCGCCGTCACGCTGCCCGAATCACTTAATCCCGGAACGTACTACGTGCACGAGGTATCGGCCAAGGAACCGTATCTGCGCGGAGAAGACCTGGGGATAACGATTCCCGCCGACAGAAATCTGACACCGGTCGCCGTCGCCTCGTTCTATGACGACGCCGCAACCGGAAGCATCGAAATCATTAAGGCGGATGCTGTAGATGGGCGCGCCCGCGCTGGAGCCACGTTTGACATCCGCGCTGACGGCGACATCGTGCGAACCGACGGCAGCATCGTCGCCCTGGATGGCGAAACCGTCGCCACCGTTACAACCGACGAACGGGGGCATGCGCGAGTCGACCATCTTTCGTTGGGATGCGGTACCGCCACCTACGAGGTCGTCGAGACACAAGCGCCCGAAGGTTATCTGCTCAACCCGACCCCACATACTGTGAAGTTGTCGTACGCCGACCAGCAAACGCCCGTAATCGAAGTGCACCTTGACGTTTCCAACGGCTATACCAAGATCGATGTCTCCAAAGTCGACGCGTGCGGAGGTCAGGAAGTGACAGGCGCCGAGCTTGTCCTCTGCGACTCCAATGGCAACGAAATCGATTCTTGGACTTCATCCGGCAAACCGCAACACATTGAGCACCTTTCACCCGGCACCTACACCCTGCGCGAAACGATGGCTCCGCGAACCTACGACCTCGCCGAAGAGATAACGTTTGAAGTGAAGGCCACGGGAGAAGTTCAAACCATAGCCATGAAGGACACCCCCATCGAGATCAGGGGAAGCGTCGATAAGCGCCAAGAGATTGCACAGCCAGTCATAAGCAAACTCGTTGCCAACGGTGACGGAAAAAACCGAGCCAAAGCACGGACTAATACGCAAGGCGCCTTCTCCTATACCCTCGACGCCAAAAATGAGTCGAGCACCTGGGTCGACGAGTTGACCATCACCGACGACCTCGAGTGCGCCAAAGATGGCGCAGCGAAACTTGTCGCCGTTGAAACCCCTATTGCGGTCGGTGATCTAAACGGGCTGTGCAACGTGTGGTATCGAACGTCTCCGGCAGGAACAAGCGATACGGGCAAGCAGGCCAATGCAACACTTAACGACGAGCATCGCAATCCTTGGCTCGAAACGGAAGAGGTTACAAAGCTGCTGGGCGAAGATGCGCGTCTCGTCGATTACGACGGGTGGCACCTATGGAAAGCAGATATCCCGACAGACAAGTCCGTCACGCTCGATACGAAAGAGATTGATCTTACAGACGACGCCGTCATCACGGGCATCCGTTTTGAATACGGTGCGGTAGCCGCCGACTTTACAACCAGAAGCGAGGCGGGCTCTTGGACCCGGGATGACCTTAAAGACGAACACGACGATCTTGACGATGCCAAGGCGGCCCTTAGCTCGGATGCCCGAGGCGCAGTCGTGCATATGCAGGCAACGCCGTCCTATACGCCCCAAACCGCACTCGCCAACAGCGCGCGCGTCGATCTTTGTCGCAACGGCGGTGGCGATAAACTCGAGGCGCATGATGAGGACCGCGTCATCCAACGATGCGCCCTGCCTCAGAACCTGCCGGCAACGGGGTCTGTTACCGTCGCCGCATGCATCACTGCACTCCTGACCTCGGGCACTGCGGCCCTATGGTTCGCACGCCTTAGGTCAGCCGCAAAGAAGCGTTAGCACGATAAAAAGGCGGGCGAGCCAGTCTCCCGGCTCGCCCGCCTTGGGCATAAACGATGAATCGGCTATTCAGCAGATGACGAACCGCCATCGATGGCTGCCTGATCGGACTCGGAAATACCGTCGGCACCCAAACTTTGCTCTTGCTCCACCTCTTCGTTCATTGTCGTCTCGGGCGTCGAGCCCTTAACGCCAACGACATACGCGGCCCCAAAGCCCAATGCGATAGCGATCAGGGTCAAAATCAGATAGATGGGCCAATGGCGCTTGATGTACGAAAACACGCTGACTCCTTAGCGGGTCTGTCTACGAACGACGAATGACCTCGGTCACGACCTCGGACACCGTAGCGATATTGGTCGGATTGACGTTGTACGGCAGGTCATCCTCGGTGCGAGCGCAGGCAAGGCGCGGGCCGTCCACACCGGCGATCGTAAGGGCGCGACGGCTCGCCTCGAGCGCTGCGGATGCATCGGTTTTTGCATAGGGCATCTCGAACGCACCGCAATCGACGTGGAACGACTTACACACCTTGCTGACCAGATTCATGATGCGGCGATCGCCCTTAAACAGCTGCTGCTCGCCCTCGACCGTCACCACCGAAAGCCTGCCGGCACCGATAGACTCAAGATTGATGAAGAACACACCGCGGAGCTTGTCACGATGCGAGGCCAAAAACGCCCTCATGCCGGCGCCGTCGCAATCGGACGCGCCCGTTGCGACGAACCAGATATCGTGGCCGAGCAGCTCATCGTCACCCATGGAGGCAACGGCCGAGAGCATATCCTCGGCAGAAGCACCATCGGAGGAAGTGGCGCCGCCCTTCCAACCGTCGTCGTCATCCTCGAAGTTATCCCACGAGCCAATGCCGCGGCCAGACTTCTTGGCATCGTAATCGTCTTCGACGCCCAGCCAGTCGCTCATGCTGTCCTGCTCATTCTTCTTTTTGCGACCGAACAAGCCACCCAGCCCACGCTTCTGCGGCTTGGCGCCCGTCGAAGCAGGAGCCGAGATGGTCTCGAGCGGCTGTGCGCCCGAGGAGATGGGCATGGGGGCCGCGACCGGTGCCGATGTGGGCTCGGGGCCCTGCGCCGTCGCAAAGGGATCATTTGTCTGTGCCGAAGGATCGGGAAGATCGAACAGCGACGTGCGGGACGCGACGTTGGCCTGTTGCATCGAAGGCAGCGACGGATCGGGGACCGAGGCCAGCGGCGACGAAGAGGGCGCAGGCGCGGAAGCCGGATCGGGGATATTCATTTGCTGGCGCGGAGGCACCTGAGACGAAATCTGCGCCATGAGGGAGTCAACTGTCTCGTCCTGCGTGGGAGCGACATTGGCCACCGTGGCACCGGGGTCGCTCGGCGCGGGCATGGTAAAGATCTGCGTAGAATAAGGCCTGGACTCATCCGTCTTGGGAGCCTCGTCAATCGCAGGGGACTCCTGCTCCATAGCAGGAGCCTCGACCTGTTCGGGTGCGCTGGCCTCAACGGAATCGGCCTCGTCGACAACCGAATCATCGGCGGCATCCTGGGCATCATCGGAGATGGGAAGGGGCTCGGCAATTGCGGTGCCCTGCTTCTCAAACGTCATCGTGGCATCGAATGACATGGTGCCATCGACCGGCTGCTGCGCCTCAAAGGACGTCGTAGCCTCGGCAACGTCTGCGGATGTCGGCTGCGGAGCCTCGAAGGACGTCGTGGCGTCGGCGACATCGACAGGCTTCGGCTGCTCGGCCTCACTCTGCTCGAACTCCTGTGCCGCACGCTCACGCTCGGCCTCGGCGGCCTGCTGCTGGGCGATGGCCTCCCGCTCGGCGGCCTCGCGGGCAGCGGCGCGCTTTTCCTCAAAGTCGTCGACGAACTTCTTGCCCTTCGCAAGGGCGCCCTTAAAGAAGCTAGAGGCGCTGGCACCAATCGAGGAGAACGCGGAAGCGATATCGGCATGGGGCGTTGTCGAGGGAAGCTCGGCCGAGAAATCGGTGTCACTCTCATAGGACACGCGCTGCGGGTACTCGTCATAGTCTTCGTCGGCGGTCTCGGCTTCAACCTGTGCCGGAGCGGCAGGCGCCAGAATATCCAGACCGGCTGCAGAATCGAGCGCGGGCTTTGCGTCAGACTCCGCGGCAGCAACAGGGGCAGCGACCGGCTCGGCGGGAGCAACAGCCGTATTGGCCGCGGGCGCAGGCTCCTGTGCAACGGGAGCAGGCTCCGGCTCAAACGTCGGCTCCTCGCCCTCTTCGTAATCGAGCGCGCAGGACTCGGGAAGCATGCCGAGCGCACGGATGGCATCCGAACCAAAGCGGATATTGCCGGCGGCATTGCGATAGAGCTTGGGCTTGGGCTCAGCGGCTTCGACCACCGCGGGCTCCTCCGCCGGCTCGTCGGCGGACGTTTCCTCGGTGGGAACTTCGGCCTGGGCGGTCTGGTCTTGAGCCTCGGGCGCGATAACGCCGATCAGCGTCTCGTCGGCAGAGGCACCCTCAAAACCATCGATCTGTCCATCAAAAGCCTCGTCCTGCTCGGGTGCGTCGACAGACGCCACCGGCTGGCCAAACTCGTCCTCGTCGTAGGAAGGTTCCTCATATTCAATGGTGTTGCCGTAGTCGTTTTGCTGCTGGGCCGCGGCATGCTCGGCCGCTGCGCGCGCCATTTCCTCGGCGCGACGCTTCTGCTCGCCAAAATAGGTATCGAACGGAATGTCGTCGGGGAACTCGTTTTCGCCCTGATAGGGGGCAACGTTGTCCATGACACCGAGCATAGCGGCAACAGAGGACTTGTTGCACACCGCGCCAGACGTGTAGGGAAGCACAAAACGGTTGGAGATGATATTGGCGGCATTGGCCAGTGCCACAAGGGAGGCCAAAATCGCGACAACCCACAGCAGCACCTTGAGCACGCCGGGGAGCGGCAGGATACGCAGGATGGCGACAGCCGCGGGCGCGATCGTGGCGACAGGCAGGAGCTTGGCGATGAGCGCGCGATACGGAGCGTAGGGCTCGCGAGCAAGGAGCTCGGCACGGGGGGAATCATAGTGGGCCACCACGACGACCGGGCGGTTGCGCGGAGACGCAAGCGGGCCCGAGGCCTTGTGATAGGCGATGACATTTTGGCTCACACCGGTCTTTCCCAGGCGCGAAACCACGGGATGCCCCGTGCGCTCGAGCACGTAGAGCACGGCGCCGACAATGGCCAGCAAGGTGCCGACCAAGCCGATACCGCCGCCGATGCCCATCAGCAGGGCGCCGGCAAACGCCAGAATACCGGTAACAGCAAACGCCAACCTGCTGGGCGCGGGAGCATTAAATTCCTGCACCTCGGGGTCAAAGCCGTGGTTGCGGAAAATCTGAGCGATATCCTCGGCAGCCAGGCGCTCTTCTTCACTGCACGCCGGCGTAATGCCGGTGTTCTGCAGCAGGTGGTTAATATAGTTCTGGGTGTTCGCCATGTGCGCTCCACATCCATAATCCGACAAATAGGCCCAATGCATGCACATTAGAACCGTATATAGTCGAAAGTATACCCCGAGCGAGCGCAAACGACCGAATTCGGGCCATCTTAACGCCGCGAGCGGACAAGGATATAGCCTAATCTCCATATCGGACTAAAATCATGGCATCAAACGACCTTCTCATGCGAGGATTCTATGACGGCAAGCGACGCGACCGCGACAATTAAAAAGGGGGCACCCGAGCCCGGTTTCGATAAAACGGCTCAGCGCATCCTCAACCTTTTCTTTGTACTCAACAGTTCTCCCGAACCGTTGACGACCGAGCAGATCGTCCTGGATTCCGATTTGGGATACGGCTCGGGCAATATCGACTCAGACAAGCGCAAGTTCCGCCGCGATCGCGACAAGCTGCTCGAACGCGGCATCGTTATCAGGGAGGTTCGTGCTGCCGGAGCACAGGAAACCGAGGAGAGCGCGTGGACGATCGACCGCGAGCATACGTTTGCCGCGGGCGGTCTCATCACCGCAGACGATGCCGACATCCTGCTCAATGCCATCGACCAGACACTCGCGGCAGGCTCATCCGCCTTTGCCGCGCCTCTTGCCGACATTCGCTCCAAGATTGCCTACCTCACCGGCATGTCGACGACAGGAGAGGCACCGATCCGCCGCTCTCCCGCCGTCGATGCGGTATGGAGTGCCTTTGCCGAGCGTTGCGCGCTGCGCTTTTTGTACCAAAACGGACGCGGTGAACAACGCAAGCGGACCGTTTGCGTCTACGGCAT
>CABUTP010000012.1 GCA_902494545.1 uncultured Collinsella sp.
ACGTTTGGCGTGTGCCTGGGCGCCATCCAGGCCGGCGCCAACATCGTGCGCGTGCACGACGTTGCGGGCTTTGCACAGTTCCTGAACGGTTACTGGGCCGTTGCCAAGCCGCAGCCGCGCCGCGCGTTTGTGGCCGTGGGCTCCAACCTGGGGCATCGCTGCGACAACATCCGCGCCGCACGCGAGATGATCGCCGAGATTCCACTCACCTGCGTGTCCAACTCCTCCAAGATTTACGAGAGCGAGCCGGCCTACGAGACGCGCCAGGACGCGTTTGCCAACGCTGTCATCGAGATCAAGACCGAGCTGGCTCCGCTGGTGCTGCTCGATGAGCTTATGAAGATTGAGGCCGAGCTGGGCCGCGATCGCTCCAAAAAGGCCAAGGCCAATGGCCCACGCACCATCGACTTGGACCTGCTGTGGATGGACGGCGAGACCCACGGCGGCAAGAAGCTGCGCCTGCCGCATCCGCTCATTGGCGAGCGCGACTTTGTGCTGGTGCCGCTCGAGGACCTGATGCACGACCCGGCGCGGTTCTTCCGCTACAACGGCGTCGAGGTCAAGGAGCCCGAGGGCCGCGTGGGCCATATCGTGGGCGAATTGGGGCGCATGTAGATGATCGAGATGAATGCTGTTGCCGCCGGTACCGAGCTCGACGCGGCACGTGACGCGGGCCGCGAGGGCATGTCCGCGGGCTGGTGCGCGTGGAGCGCGGGCGATGCATCGCTGACGTTTTCGCTGGTCGTGCGCCCCGATGTGAACATGCACGCCTTCCACGGCCTGCCGTTTGTGGCCGCAATGGGCATGATGGACGCGCTCGCGGGCACGGCCGCAACGCCGGGCCTGGGGCTTGCCGGCAAAGTGGGCATCCAGTGGCCGAGTGACATCGTGTGCGGCGCGCCTACGTTTGAGACCTCGTTTGCACGCGTCGCCGTCAACGGTGGCGCCGGTGCCGCGGGCATGTTCGGTGCCGTGACGGTGGATGTTGAGCGCGCGGCGCTGAGCGAGCTTGGTGTGGACATGGCTGACGAAGCGCTGGTCGAGGTACTGGCCGCGGCGGTGCTCGCTCGCGTTGACGCCTGGGCGGTTGCCGCCAACACGCCACAGGGCGCTGCCGGCCCGCTGGCCCCGGTGCTGGGTGAGTACTTCGATATGGTGCCGCTGCTGGGTCGTCAGGTCGCGGCGGTGTCGCCCAACGGCCTGCCGCTCGCGGTCGGCGTGTTTGCGGGCCTGGACATCTGGGGTCGCGCGACCATTAAGACCGACGCCGGCGAGCAAGAGTTTCCGCCCGAGGCCGTGCGCATTCGCGGTCTGTAACGCGGGATTAGCGGGGCGGGTGCTGCGTGAGAGCAATTGCCTGCGAGTTTCGATTCTGTCCGGACAGCTTGATAGACTGCTCGTTAAGAGAAGGCCGATTAACGACTTGATGAGGTGAACCGATGGCGCCAAGTGCCCTGTTGGCGGCAGAGAGAACGCGGTCGCGTGTGATTGCGACCACTGCGGAGCCAACGCGCTCTAATTACTCCCAATATCTTACGCCGTATCAGACGGCGAAACTCACGGCGTCGATGTTTTCCGATGCAGGGGGCTCTCAACCGTTGCGCTGTCTCGACCTCGGTGCCGGCACGGGAATTCTGTCCGTGGCGCTCGCCGCGCGCTATGGCGATAGAACATTCGTCGATTGCGTAGAGCTTGATCCCGAGCTGGCGATGGTTTGTGACGATGAGCTTACGCGGCTCGAGGTTAAGCATCGCGTCGTTGTTGATGACGCGCTGGAGATGCCTATTGAGCCCGAGTATGACCGCGTGATTCTTAATCCGCCGTACAAGAAGATGGCGGCGAGTGATGTTCGGCAAGCCGGGCTCCCTGTTCGTTCCCCAAACATTTACTCTGCGTTCATCATGGTCGCACTTAGGGCGCTCGCGCCCGGTGGCGAATGCGTCGCTATCGTCCCTCGCTCTTGGACAAATGGCCAGTATTTTCAGCAGTTCAGGTCGTGGGTGCTCTCGAACTACTCGCTCGATGCGATGCATGTTTATGGTTCGCGTACGGAGATCTTCTCGGATACGAATGTGTTGCAGGAGACAATGATCGTGCGGTTCTCTAAAAGACAGCAGTCTCCGACTATCCTTGCGTCTGAGTCACAGGTCAAGGACGGTAGGCCTGTCGTCCGTGAATATACGTTCGACGAACTTGTGGACCTAGGGTCGGATCTTGCCGTTCGAACTGCCTCGATTGAGCGCGGCTCACTTGTTGACATGATGACGCTCAAAGAGTCCGGGTTGTGCGCGAGCACAGGTAAAGTAGTGGACTTTCGTTCGCGGGAGGTGCTGAGGCGCGAGTTTGAGCCGGGATTGAACCGCCTTATCTACGCACGAAACTTTGTCGCAGAGGGCTTCGTGCATCCTATTGACGGATATAAGCCGCAGTGGATTGACTGTTCGAGTAAAAAATACGAGAGGCAACTCATTCCGGCTGGCAGTTATGCCGTTGTAAAGCGCTTCTCGTCTAAGGAGGAAACTCGTCGTGTGAAGGCATGCGTTCTCGATCTTAACGAGCCCCAGGCGCTCGAGAATCATTTGAACTATGTGCATGCTGGCACATCGAGATGTACGGTCCCGCTCAAGCCCTCGCTTGCCCGCGGGCTTGCGACGTGGCTCTTGTCGACTGAGATTGACGCGTGGTTCCGTGCTCGCTCCGGTAGCACGCAGGTCAATGCGAGCGATCTCAACGCAATGCCTGTGCCGAGTGCAGACAAATTGATTGAGCTGGGACATAGCTGGTCGCCCGGGTTGACCCAAGAGGAGGTGGATGGACTGTGTCGATCGGTCCTTCTGTAAGCATTGATGGCGCACGTGAGCTTTTGCGCGATCTTGGTATGGATGATGAACGTAGCAATGGGCGTTCGGCAATGGTGTTTCTCGCGCTCGCTCATCTAAGGCCTGGCAATAGCTGGGGCGACGCAACCAATGGAATGTACGGCACATGAGCGATTATGGATTGGATTGCCGAAGCGTTTGGTGTCGAATATAAGGCGAACACGCGCGAGACAGTGCGCCGTTCCACTCTACACCAGTTCGTGCAGGTTGGTATTGTTGAGGAGAACGCCGACGATCCAGCGAGACCAACGAATTCGCCGAAGTGGAACTATCGTCTCGCGGCGGGCGTGCTTGACCTTGTGCGGCGTTGCGGCACGTCGCGTTATTCTTCGCAGCTTGACCTCTGTCTCGATGGAATGACCACATGGGTTGAGTATGCGTCCGATCGTCGTGAGATGGCCAAGGTACCGGTGACACTTTCAGATGGTGCCCAAATCAGGCTTTCGGCTGGCGGCCAGAACGTATTGATAAAGGCCATGGTAGAGGAATTCTGCCCACGTTTTGCTCCTGGCGGGAAGGTGCTTTACATCGGAGATACCAGCAAGGTCAATGAGGTTATTGATTCTGAAACGCTTGAGCGCATAGGTGTTTCTTTACCCGAACGCGGCAAAGAGCCCGACCTTATCGTTTGGCGCGAAGACAAGAAATGGCTCTACCTCATGGAGGCATGTTCAACGCATGGACCGGTGGACGTCACAAGAAAGAATGAGCTCATCAATCTGTTTGGCGGCTGCGGCTGTGACCTTATTTACGTCTCGTGCTTTCCGAACAGAAAGGTTATGCGGGGGTATCTCGGTGACCTTGCGTGGGAGACTGAAGCTTGGTGCGCCGATACGCCTGACCACATGATTCATCTTGACGGCGAAAAGTTTATGGGGCCGTATTAATGCAACTGGTGTATCTAATCAAAAGCGCTGAGGTAAAGAATCGATTTCTCGGAGAGCGACTGCCCGATGGAGTAGTGCTCGGCGCTGTTGGGACGTACGAAGCGGATGGCGGCAATCTTTATATAATCTCATTTCGCGTGGATGGCTTTACTATTTCAGGCGCCAGAACGCTGGCAAGGCTGAGGCGTGAATTGTGCCACGACGCTAACGCACGGCTCCTGACGGATGACCCCTCTCAAAAGTTTGCTATTGCCCTGTATCCGCGCTTTGCGGAGTACGAGCGCAAACTACGTCGCGCGATAGTTTTGGCGATGTGTGCCGAGCGGGACAATTACGACAATGGATTGGCCAACGGTTTGGAAGGGCTGACCCTAGAGGGGCTTGGGCGACAGTTATTTTACGATACGGCGTTTCAGAACAAGATAAAGAGCAAGACGAAGGAACCGTTTACGAAAGAGGAGATTGTCAGTTTTGCCTCGAAGCTGGAGGAGAGTACCGTTTGGGCTCAGCTCTTCGGTGAAGGAGCACTATCGGAGGTTAGCAAGAATTACTTTGAGCTGTGCGGAATGCGTAACAAAGTGATGCATCAGCGTCTTATAACCGAAAAAGATTATGACCGTACTCGAAAGATGCTTAAAGAGTCGACTTCCGCGCTTGATGTATATGCCGATAAAGTGCGTTCTGACGTTAGTTATCCGAAACGACATGCTGGATGCGCTGCGGACGCGGCTAAGATACTTCGAGAGAACTACGCGTCCATGTTTCGAAATCTTGACGACGGTCTTGGACAACTCTCCACCGCAGTTAATGCCGCTCAGGACTTGGCAAGCGGGGTTGACATGAGTTCATTTGCTCAGTTTGCCGAGAAGATGGCTGGAGTGCAAGAGGCGATCGACAGGAATCGTGAGATGTGTGAGCTTGCATCCCGTGCAATGTCCAACGGGCTTGTTGCGTCTCAGTCATCGGTCCTAAATTCTGGGCTTGGGGTTATTGCACAGCAAATGGAATCGCGGAAGCTGATAAACGAGGGGATGGCTGCCGGCCTCTCCCGGTCTTCCGCTTTTGCAAATTGGTCCACCTCGCAGGTGGGTTCATTATCGTATGCCGACGCCTGCGTCTCTCATTCTATAAGCAATATCGGGTTGTTTGACAACGAGGAGTGCGGCATGAATGGGGTGCCAGCCGAAGGTCTTCTCGAGGAGGGTGCGGAGGGCGAAACAGGTTTATAAATGGAGGCTCTCTGCAAAGAGGACTTGTATGGCTAGGGATGTGACGAAACGGCTTATTCCTCAAAACTGAAAAATTTCGATTTTGAGGAATAACTTCAATACACGACTTGCGGAAAGCTGCCGTCCGTTTTGGGGCAAATTGGTGTCCTTGCATCGTGGGACAATTGATTTAGTCCTAGAGACGGGAGCAGATTATGACTAACGAAGCGAATCCGGCAAGCTTTCAGGCATGGAGAGTTGCAAAATCCCTTTCCGAGAAAGTACTCGCTCAAGACAAGAACGGGGTTTGGTCTCCTGCGTGCGTCGCGAGCCTGCTGACGATTGTGCGAAAGGGTGCCTCGGGCGCCACACGTCGGGAGCTCGACATGCTCCTGGGCGATGGCGACATGTTTGGCGAGCGTGATCCCTTTGGTATCGAGCGGGAGCGGAACTGGGGTTATGGCGGTTATGATGCGAGCTCGGCAACGGCAGCTTGGCTCTCCAAGTCCGCGAGCCCATCGGAGGCGTTTCTGCGCGAGTGCGACAAATGCGGCGTGCATGTGTCAGTCGATGACTTGGCCGGTCCGCGCGTTAGCCAACGGGTGACCGATTGGATAGCCGAACAAACTCACGGCCTGCTGTCGCCAGACATCGAACTATCACCAGTGGCTCTTGCCTGTCTTGTGAGCGCGCTTTACATGAAGGATGCATGGGCGGATCCGTTTGACGGCGAATCGACCAAAGTCGAGACCTTCCATGCAAAGGACGGCGATGTTCAAGCAGCGTTTATGCGCGGCAAGCGCGATTGTGCGGTAATTGTCGAGAACGGCAGCGTTGCCTTCTTGTTGCCCCTCAGCTCCGATGCTGGCATGTGTTTTGTTCTTCCGAGCGGCGAGGATGATCATGCTGATGACGCGCTTGGGCTATTCGAGCGTCTGTCCCAAGGCGAGGGAGAATGGGAGCCCGTCAACCTGGGGATTCCTCGTTTTGAATGTGAGTCGACGCTCTCGGACGTCTGCTCGCTGCTAAAGGCCGCTGGCGTCTCTACGGCAACTGCAATGGAGCTTGCACCCATGGTGGGGGTAGAGGGAACTCCAACGCAGATTGTCCATGGCGCGAAGTTTGCCGTCGATGAGAACGGCGTAGAGGCCGGCGCATACACGGCGATGGTCGCTGCCGCGGGCCTTCCGCCGGAAAAACCGCCAGAGCCGCGCAAGATAACGCTTGACAGGCCTTTCTATGCAGCGCTCGTGTCTCGCACCGGCGTACCGCTCTTTGTGGCAAGCGTCGCGCTGCCGTCGATGGACGTGCAAGAAAGGTGAGGTTGAGGTTTGCGAAGGGGGCTGCTATGCCAAGGGTTGCCAACGTACTCTTTCCAGCTGACTATTTTGAAAAGATAGCTCCAGATGGGTCGATGCGCATCGAATATGAGTCTGCGTGTGCTGAGGGGCGTCTTGACGTGGGGCTTTTCGATCTGGAACTGTTCGAGGAACGTGGAGAGCTTGCGCTCGATCGCCCTTTTCTTGATGAAGCGTTGCCGTTGGTGTATCGAGGTTGGATGATGAAGCCAGACCGATACGGGGCTTTCTTTACCGCTTTGAGGGAGAAAGGGCTCTGCCCTCTGACATCGCCGGACGCATACGAGGAGTTCCACATGTTCCCGCTTGCTTACATGCGGAACGATGCCTTGAAGGTCCATGCTCCGCGGCTCGTTGCTTTTCTAGGCCATCGGGCTGATGCGGGGGTAATCAACCGCATGTTCACGGAGTTTATGGTCAAGGACTATGTAAAGTCGGTCAAAGGGACGAGGTTTCCCGTTAGCTTCACACCCCCGTGAGCCAGGAGCGCATGGACGGGATTGTTAAAGAGTTCGTCAGGCTCCGCGGGGATCTTTTCACGGTCGGTATTGTCTGCAAAGAGTACGTTGATCTGGCCCGCTACGGTGGTGCAACGAATGAATGGAGAGCTTTCTATCTCGACGGGAATCTCCTCAACGTATGCCGGAATTCAAATCAGCCGACCAATGTTGCGAAGCCGCCCGAGGAGCTTGTACTGGCGTGCTCAAATCTTGGGAGCCCCTACTACACCGTGGACTTTGCGGATCGAGCGGATGGAACCTGGATTGTGGTGGAGACCGGCGACGGGCAGGTGTCGGGCCTCGCTGCGGCGCAGGATCCGTTTATCTACTATCAAGTGCTTGCGGATGCCCTCGAAAGGCGGGATGCGGACGGAGGCCGGGCTTGTGCGTCTGGCATTCGGGCCTAGTGCAACACTACGCCGCGTTTGCCGAGGGGCGACGTCGCGATACGAAAGCGACGCTGTCGCATTTGTGTCGGTCTTTCTGTTTTGATGAAACGTAGTCCCTTGATCTGGCTCACGGAGAGGTTGGAGAACTAGAGTCACCTAGTTCGTGCGTCAGAGAAACTGAGGGGATAAGGCAGTGTTCACGCTTGGCTCCGGCCCCTGCCCTATCCCAGCTCCTGCATGCGGCGGTAGATTTCGCAGATACCCTTGATGGTGAGCTGGCCGTCGACTATATCGAAGGCGTCGGTCGAATCGGCGACAATGCCGGCGAGGCCGCCCGTGGCGATAACGGTGGCGTCCTCGCGCCCCAGCTCGCGCTTCATGCGCGCGACCAGGCCCTCGGCCATGGCGGCAGCGCCCGTTACGGCGCCGACCTTGATGCACTCCTCGGTATCGCGGCCGATGGCGTGCTCGGGCGCCTCGAGCGGAACGCTGGCGAGCTTGGCGGCGCGGGCGGCGAGCGCGTCCATCGAAATGCGGATGCCCGGCGCAATCGCTCCGCCAATGTAATAGCCGTCCTCGTCGATGACGTCGATATTGGTCGCGGTGCCAAAGTCCACCACGATCGCCGGGGCGCCGTAGAAGGCCTCGGCAGCGACGGCGTTGGCTACACGGTCGGCGCCCACGGCCTGGGGACGCGCCGCACGCAGCTTGGTCACCGCGGCCGTCTGTGGCCCAATGACGATGGCGTCCGCGGCAATGCGGTCGGCCACGGCGTGCCACTCGCGCGAGAGCTGCGGCACCACGCCGGCAAAGGCGATCGCGTCGACCGCATCGAGCGAAAGGCCGTACATCTTAAAGAAACCCATCAGGCGCACATGGATCTCGTCGGCGGTATAGGAGCGGTCGGTGGGCATGCGCCACGACTGCATCAGCTCGTCTCCGTCAAACAGGCCCATGGTCGTCTGCGTGTTTCCCATATCGATAGCGAGCAGCATGTCTACTCCCGGTGTCGGCGTAAAAGGACGCGCACCATTGTATACGCGCCGTCGACGGCGCTCGGCTGCGATTCGTTTACGCTGATATGGACTGAGGGGTTTAAATATGAAGGAATTATGCTCTACGAGATTTTCCTTGCCGCTTACCGAACTCCCGCGTAATATTCTTTCTTGCGCACATGAGGCGCCCAGACATTGCGGGGTGGAGCAGTCTGGTAGCTCGCCGGGCTCATAACCCGGAGGTCGTAGGTTCAAATCCTGCCCCCGCGACCAAGAACTTGCAGCTCGTCGGCCTAGCCGGCGAGCTTTTTTGTTATCCCGGGACCGTGTGTTCGGTCCAATTCTCGGCCTCTCAAACAAAATCTCGATCTGTAACATCTAGACCCGATTTGGGCGGCTAGGTGTTACAGATCGAGATATAGCGGTGGATTGGGTCGCGTTTGTCTAAATCTGTAACACGAGGGACGGATTCTGCCGAGTTGTTGTTACAGATCGAGATTTTCTAGCAGGCGGGTCCCGTTTGTCTCGATCTGTAACATCTGGGGCCCATTTTGCCGAGTTACTGTTACAGATCGAGACATTTGGACAGAGCGGGTCCGTATATTCGATTCGAAACATGCCGGCAAGGCAGATACTAGGGAACTCTACTAGGCCGCCTCCCATTTCTTGGACATTAGAAATGGGAGGCTTCTTTATGGACGGGAGAGTCAGGCACGACCGCCCTCGGACTTCACCCACCTCAACTGCCCTCAATTACATGGAGCTGGTCGAAAAGGGCGCAAGCTAGCGGGCGCCTTCCTCGTCGTCGTTGGGTCGGTAGGTGATGAACTCGATAACAAAGGCCAGAACGGCAGAGACGAGTGCGGCGATGATCGCGTAGATCATGTGGGAGATCCCGGCGCCACCAGGGGTCCCGTCGATGAAGTTGAGCAGGTTGAAGACGCCGAGGCCGCCCGAGATGTACATGAGGGCGCCCGTCATTCCCACGATGGCGCCGCCCACGGCGGAGCTCAGGCATGCCACGACGAACGCGCGCTTGTTGGGGAGGGCGATGCCGTAGATGCCCGGCTCGGTGACGCCGAAGAAGAAGGCGGAGATCATCGCGGGAAGGGCGATGCCGCGGAAGCGCTCGTCCTTGTTTTTGAGGTACATGGCAAAGATGACCGCTCCGAGCGCGAACCCGTGGCCGATGGTGGCGGCGAGCACGCTGTCGTGGCCGAGGGTGTTCAGGTTCATGATGGAGATGGGGATGAGGCTCCAGTGGAAGCCAAAGATGACGAGGCACATCCACAGTCCGCCGACCAGGGCGCTGCCCAAGACGGAACCAACCACGGGAAGCTGGAAGATGAACGAGAACGCCGCGCTCAGCAGGTTGGTGATGAGGGTGGCCACCGGGCCGATGATGAGGTAGCCCAAGACGATGGAGACCGTCATCGTGGCGAGCGGGACGAGGAACATCTTGAGCGCAGCCGGCATCCAGCTCTTGAGCCAGCGCTCAAGGATAGAGCCGAACCACACCATGAGAAGGACTGGGATCACCGAGCTCACGTAGCCGGACACGGGCATGATGATGGGGAGCCCGAGGGCGGTGGCGTACCACGAGAACGTGCCGGCCACGCCGAGGTCGATGCTGCCGAGCGCCTCGCCCGAGGTCAGGGCGACCATCGTCGGGTAGAGGAGCGCCACGCCGATTGCCACGCCGGTGAACTCGTTCATGCGGAACTTGCGCGCGGCGCTGAACGCCAGGGCGACGGGAAGGAAGTAGAAGAAGCCGTCAGCCACGGTGTAGAGCAGCGTGTAGAGGCCGTCGTTTGCAAAGGCCGGGACGAAGTAGGTGATGAGGGCAAGCAGTCCCTTCATGATGCCTGCGGCGGCAAGCGGTCCCAGGATGGGCTGGAAGATGCCAGAGATGAGGTCGATGATGACGGAGGCCACGGTCTTTTCGCCCTGGGGCTCGTCGTCGGCGCTTGCGCCGCTCGAGAAGTTGCCGGCCTCCAGGACCGCGTCGTAGACGTCCTCGACGATGTTACCCACGACCACCTGGTACTGGCCGTTGGCCTGGATGACCTGGATGACGCCCTTGAGGGCCTCGATCTTGGCCGTGTTGGCGCGGGACTCGTCCTTGAGCTTGAAGCGCACGCGCGTGATGCAGTGCGCGACGCTGGCGACGTTCTCGGCGCCGCCTACGTTCTCGAGTATGGATCTGGCCAGGTCGTCGTATTTTTCTGCCATTATTTTCTCCTTAGTGATATTGCCCGGGCGGCTAGCCCAGGTCGCCTCCGTTGGTGGCGATGGCCTGTTGGTACCAGTAGAAGCTCTTCTTGCGCCTGCGCTCGAGCGTGCCGTTGCCCAGGTTGTCGCGGTCCACGTAGATGAAGCCGTAGCGCTTCTCCATCTCGCCGGAGCCCGCGCTCACGAGGTCGATCGGCCCCCAGGTGGTGTAGCCGAGCATCTCGACGCCGTCCTGCTCGATGGCGTCGCGCATGGCCTCGATGTGCTCGCGCAGGTAGGCGATGCGGTAGTCGTCCTCGATCGTGCCGTCGGGAAGTACCTCGTCATAGGCGCCGAGGCCGTTCTCCACCACAAAGAGCGGCTTCTGGTAGCGGTCCCAGAGGTCGTTGATCGTGATGCGGAATCCCAGCGGGTCGATGACCCAGCCCCAGTCGCTCGTGCGCACGTAGGGGTTCTCCACGCCGGCGAAGGCGTTGCCCTCGGCGACACCGCCCACGGAGTCGGGGTCGCCCGCGGTGCAGCGCGAGGAGTAGTAGCTAAACGAGATAAAGTCGACGGTGTTCTCCGCAAGGATGTGCTCGTCCTCGGCGGTCATGCCCACGTCGATACCCTCGCGCTCGAGCATCTTGAGCGCGTAGCCGGGGTAGTGCCCGCGCGCCTGCACGTCCACGAAGAAGAGGTCCTCCTGGTTCTTGACCTGCGCCGCACGAACGTCCTCGGGGCGGCAGGAGTAGGGGTAGTAGCTTCCCGCGGCGAGCATGCAGCCCACCTTGTTCTCCGGGTCGACCTCGTGGGCGATCTTGGTGGCCCAGGCGCTCGCCACGAGCTCGTTGTGCGCAGCGCGGTACTCGGCCTCGCGGGCATTCTCCCCGGGCTCGAGGACGATGCCGGCACCCATGAAGGGACGGTGCAAGATCATGTTCATTTCGTTGAACGTGATCCACCAGCGAACGAGGCCGCGGTAGCGGTTGAAGAGCACCGTCACGAGCCGCTTGTAGAGCTCGATGAGGGCGCGGTTTCGCCAGGCGCCGTACTTCTTGACGAGGTGGATGGGACAGTCGAAGTGCGTGATGGTCACGAGGGGCTCGATCCCGTGCTCGCGGCAGCAGCGGAACACGTCCTCGTAGAAGGCGAGCCCGGCCTCGTTGGGCTCCTCCTCGTCGCCATTGGGGAAGATGCGGCTCCAGGCGATGGAGAGGCGAAAGACCTTAAAGCCCATCTCCGCGAAGAGGGCTATGTCCTCGCGGTAGCGGTGGTAGAAGTCGATGCCCGTTTGGGCTGGGTAGTAGTACCCGGGCTCAAAGTCGAGCATGCGCCTCAGGCCGCGGCTTACGTCGTTGCGCTCCGGCCCGTGTGGGATGACGTCGACGTTGGCAAGGCCGCGGCCGCCCTCGTCATAACCTCCCTCGCATTGGTTGGCGGCGGTGGCTCCTCCCCACAGGAACCCTTTTGGAAATGGCATGGTGCCTCCTTCTCTCTGGCGCCCCCACCTCTGCGGGGGACGCTTTAATAACGTCCTTGCGGCCTCGCGCGCCGGGCCCGTGGCCCTTTCCCTGATGCGCGCGGGCCGCCTGTGAAGGGGTGACTAGCTGACGGCTTGTCCCGCGGCAACGTGACGTGCCTCCCGGCCTTCGACCAGGGAGGGGACCTGTGCCAGGCATACGCCGGCGAGGATGATGGCGACGCCCAGCCACTCGACGACGCCGAGCGGCTCGCCGAGGACGATCATGGCGATGAGCAGGCCGGCGGGGAGTTCCGCGGCGGCCATGACAGTGGAGAGGCCCGCGGGCAGGTGCGGAGAGCCCATGCCGAAGAGCAGGACCGGGCAGAGCATGCCAAAGAAGCCGGCGATGACGGCAAAGGGCAGGATGCCCTGGGCGAGGACGCCCGAGACGACGTAGTCCGGGCACACCGTGAGCGACATGACCACGGAGCCCGCGCACACGATGACGCCGCGCTGCTCGGACGAGCAGGGGGCCTCGACCCTGCCGGAGAGGGTGACAAAGAGGGAGCAAGACACGGCCGCCCCCAGCGCGCAGAGCAGGGCCACGGGGTCGTACCCGGTGATGCCGGTCTTGTAAACGCCGCTCGCGAACACCGTCCCGAAGACGATGACCAGGGCGGAGACTACTTGGAGGGGCCTCGGCGGCCGGCGCGTCATGACGGTCTGCCACACGAGCCCCAGCCACGTGAACTGGAAGAGGAGCGTGAGCGCCACCGGGGCGGGCAGCACGCTCATGGCGTAGCAATAGAGGATTGAGGTGAGGCAGGTGAGGGCTCCCAGGCCCATGAGCTTAAGAGCGAGCTTCCAACCCACGCGCTGCCAGCGGTGCCCGAGCGCGTGGCCCGCGAGCGTGGCGAGGGCGAAGAAGAGACAGCCGAACCACGCCTGGCTCGCCACCACCTGCGCCGAGGTGAAGCCCGCGGCGTAGGCGAGCTTGTAGGTCGTGGCCATCGCGCCGTAGCAGGCGCCGCCCGCAAAGACCTGGAGCGCCGCCTTGGCCTGTCCCGCGCCCGTGGCTCCCGCCTCGGCGGTCTGCTGCTTGATTGTGTTTGTTCCTGCCATTAGGCTCCCTTCCGTCTGCTGTCTTGCAGACGCACATCTCATGCGTCTGTTCCCTGCAGTCGGAAGGTGGGCTCATGCGGTCCTCTGGCGGTGCATGTGGCACCTGCTGCCAAGACGAAAAAAGCCACGCAACCGACTGCTCGGTTGCGTGGCAAAAAGGTGGCTAGCGCCCAGAAAAGTCCACGCGTTTTTAGACGGAGACAAGGTACTACAACAGGTGAGATGCCGTCAAGAAAAGCCGAGGAAAAAAGTAAGTCTCTGCCCGCCGCACCTGTGGCGGTCGTTTCCCCGAACGGGGCAGCGCTGTTGGGGACTGTCTCGATCTGTAACAGGTGGGGTTCAAAAGGGGGTCTAGATGTTACAGATCTAGATTGTTGGGGATGGGTTGAGAGGAATGTCTTGATCTGTAACAGTAAGACCCGGTTTTGCTGAGTAACTGTTACAGATCGAGACAAACCGACGGGCCGCCCCGCCCCATCCACCTGCCGCCACCTGCTGTCCGCCGATTTCCGTTGCGCTGTTGTATTCCCATGCCATATCCTTTAGACAACTACGCGGCATCATCGCCGCCGCGCCTACAAGAGAGGAATATCCATGACCGCACCTGCATCCAAGCTGCTCCAGCCCATTACGGTTGGCCCCCTTGAGCTCAAGAACCGCATAATGTTCCCGCCGCTGACCACCGGCTACGAGGAGCGTGACGGTTCCATTGGCGAGCGCAGCCTGGCTTTTTACGAGCGCCTGGCCCGTGGCGGCGTGAGCTACATCGTCATCGGCGACGTCGCTCCCGTCATGACCGCGAGCCCCACGCCCAAGCTGGCGACCGACGCTCAGATCCCCACGTTTAAGGCGCTGGCCGACACCGTTCACAAGCACGGTGCCAAGGTCGCGCTGCAGCTGTTCCACCCCGAGTACGACGTGCCCGGTGTCGGCCGCATGGTCATGGGCTCCATGGCCGCCGCCAAGGCCGCGCAGGAGGCCAAGGCCGCCGGCGACGAGGAGACCTTTGCCGCCAAGATGGCCGAGTCCAACGAGATCCGCAACCAGGCCTACGCCAAGCTGCACCACGACATGCAGCACTTTGTGAACGAGGCGAGCGTGGAGCAGCTCACCCAGATCAAGGAGGCCATCGCCGCCTCGGCCGCCCGCGCACAGCAGGCCGGCATCGACGCCATCGAGGTCCACGGTGATCGCCTGGTGGGTTCGCTGTGCTCGGCCATCCTCAACCAGCGCACCGACGAGTACGGCGGCTCGTTCGAGAACCGCGTCCGCTATGCGCTGGAGGTCGTCGCTGCCATCAAGGAAGCCGCGCCGCAGCTGATGGTGGAGTACAAGCTCCCCGTGATCATGGAGAACCCCGACGGCACGCCGCGCGGCAAGGGCGGCCTGCAGCCCGACGAGGCCTGCGAGTTTGCCAAGCTGCTCGAGGGCGCGGGCATCGATATGATTCAGGTCGCACAGGCCAACCACACCGGCAACATGGGCGACACCATTCCGCCCATGGGCGCCATGCCCTACAACTGGACGCTGCCCGTGGCCGAGCGCGTTAAGGCCCTGGTCTCCGTGCCGGTGGCAACCGTCGGCCGCGTGGTCTCGGTCGAGGCCGGCGAGAAGATTCTGGAAGACGGCGCCGCCGACATCATCGCCTACGGCCGCTCACTCATGTGCGACCCCGACATTGCGCTGAAGGCTGCCACGGGCGAGCCCATTCGCGAGTGCCTCAACTGCAACAAGGGCTGCGTCGACGCGATTCAAAACCGCAAGTACATCTCGTGCGTGCTCAATGCCGAGAACGGCGACGAGGCGACCATCGCTATCAAGCCGGGCGAGGGCGACAAGAAGATTGCCGTGGTGGGCGGCGGTATTGCCGGCCTGGAGGCCGCACGCGTGGCGGCCAAGCGCGGTTACGACGTGACCGTCTACGAGGCGAGCGATCATCTGGGCGGCCAGATTGTGCTGGCGGCCGCGCCTCCGCGCAAGGACGAGATCATGCGCTCGGTCGAGTACTACGAGAAGATTCTGCCCGGCCTGGGTGTGAAGGTCGAGCTCAACCACGTCGCTACCGCTGAGGACCTCAACGCCGCCGACGCCGCGATTGTGGCTGTGGGCGCGCACGACGTGGTCATCCCCGTTCCGGGTGCCGATTCGGACAAGGTCGTCTCGAGCTGGGACGTGCTGGCCGGCAAGGTGGAGCTTGCGGGCCGCGTCGCCGTCATTGGCGGTGGCCTGGTGGGCACCGAGACTGCCGAGTACTTGCTGCAGCACGGCTGCGAGGTGGCGATCGTGGAGATGCTCGACAAGATTGCCGCGGGCGAGTCCGAGACCATTCTGCCGCTGATTATGAGCGACTTTGCCGAGCACAACGTGGAGCAGCACGTGAAGACCCGCCTGACCGCCATTACCGACGAGGGCGTGGAGGCCGTTCGCACCACCGAGGACGGCGCCGAGGAGCCGGTGAAGATCGCCTGCGATTACGTGGTGATGGCCGTGGGCTCCAAGGCCAACGCGTTTGACCTGGATGGCGTGACGGTGCCCGTGACCTGCGTGGGCGACTGCTCGGGCGAGCGCACCGCCGATATCGCGAGCGCCATTCGCACGGCATATCACGCGGCCAACGAGCTGTAGTTAACTTCGCGGCCAGGCGGGGCGGTAGCACGGATCAGCCTCGCCCGACTGCGTCCCATCGGGTGTCAACCGGGGCGGGGTCTGCAAGCGCAGCAGGTCCCGCCCTTTTTGTTTTGCTCCGGTGGATGGCTATGCGCGCTAATCACGAGGAGCGAGGGCGTCTACTGCCTTGCGGACCGCTCAGAATTGTTGAGGGAGGGGTTAATACTTATATCCTCTATACCAAAGGACATAAAGAGATGCCAATTTTGTTGGAAAGCGAATGACGATTGGCTGCGAGCTAGCTACCAGCGTAAATAATCGATAAAGAAATGTCGTAAATTGGTGTCAAATGCCCAGATAACGCCGCGTCTATTTTAATTAACTGCTTTGAACAAACAGTAAAATGCTACTATCTAACTCGCACGTAAGAAAGCAATTTAACGTTTAAGGCTAAGAAGTAGAAGTGGCAGGTATGTCAGAAGCAACAAGGACTCGCACGCATGCGCCCGAGGTTAGGCAGCGCGCCGTCGAGATCCTCCAAGAGGGGGTCGGTCACCGCGCCCTCGCCGCAAAGCTTGGCATTCCCCAGGCCACGGCTCGTCAGTGGGCCCGCGCATATGCCGTGGGCGGTGCCGACGCCGTGCTCAACGCGGGCGCTCGCCATCACACCTATTCGTACGACGTAAAGCTCGCCGTGGTTAAGGACCGTCTGGAAAACGGCCTGACGGTTCGCGAGGCCATGATCAAGTACAAGATTCCCAGCGAGTCTTCGGTCAAGGCCTGGTGCCGCCAGTATCGCGAGAGCGGTGAGTCCGCGCTTATCGATAAGCCGCGCGGTCGCAAGCCGCGCGTTAGGCAGGCAGAGTAGCGAGAGGGTGCGCCCACGGGGCGCATTTTTCTTACCGCGCCAACTTTTCGGACCGCCGTGAGCCTATCGGGGCATTCTCCAACGTGGTCAATAAACCGCGCGCGATGGCCCGTGCGCCCGTCGCTGCGATAGGTGGAGCGCCGCCTCTCTGCTCCCAAAGCGGGCGTGCCCTTGCCCCGTACGCCTAAAACTCCCCAGTTGACCGAAAACCTGCCGCCGCTACTCCTCAATTGAGCTATAACGTTAAACAATTGCAGCGTTTTTGCATGGGGGAGTGATGGTATGACGCTACTGTATTTCCTTACCCTGTTTCCGCTGGTACCGGCGCTGGGCATGCTGCT
>CABUTP010000013.1 GCA_902494545.1 uncultured Collinsella sp.
CCGCCGCCGCGCTCTCCCCCGCGCGCACCAAGCTCTGCCTGGCGCTGCTCGTGCTGTTGGGATTCTCGCTCGGCTGCTCCGAGTTCGTGGTTATCGGCATCGAAAGCGACTTGGCAACGGAACTCGGCATCTCGCTTGCCACCGCGGGCCAGCTCATCAGCGTGTTCGCGCTCGTCTACGCTATCGCCACGCCGGTGCTTGCGCTCAGCACGGGGCGCTTCCGCCGCTACCAGCTGCTCGTGTGCTACAGCATCGTCTTTGTGCTGGGCAATCTTGTCATGGCTCTGGCGCCCAACTTCCAGGTGCTGTTCGCCTCGCGCATCATCTTGGGCTCCGTCTCGGGCGCACTGCTCGCCGTGGGTGTGACGTATATCCCCGAGCTTCTGTCCCCGCAGCAAACTTCGCTCGCAATCTCGGTGGTATAAGGTGCGTTTTCCGTGGCAATGGTCTTTGTCACTTCGATCGGCAAGTTTGTGGCCGACACGCTCGATTGGCACGTAGCCATGTACGGCACGCTGACCTTTGCCGTTCTGATCTGCGGAGCGCTCGTGGCGTTTATGCCGCGCGCTGGGCAAACCGACGAGCCCGCCACCTTTCGCGAGCAGGCGAGTCTGCTGCGCGAGCCGAGTATCATCACCGGCATGCTTATCTTTTTGTTTGGCGTGGGCTCGGTCTATGTGTTCTACGGCTACGTGACGCCTTATCTTGAGCAGGTGCTGGGCATGGGCACGGTCGAAGCCAGTACCACGCTTATGGCCTACGGCGTGTTCTGCCTGATCTCGAACATCTTGGGCGGATGGATCGATGCGCGTTTTGGCATGAAGGCGCTGCTTGTGACGTTTGTGCTGCAGGCTGCGGCGCTACTCGGGCTGTTTGCTGTGGGCGGCACCATGCCGCTCGCGCTGGTCTTTGTTTTTAGCTTGGCGCTGCTCATGTACCTGTTCTCGGTGTCGTGCATCACGCACTTTATGGACGTGGCGCGCAGCCGCCATCCCAAGTCGATGGTACTCGCAAGTTCGGTTGAGCCCATGGCGTTTAACGTCGGCATCTCGTTTGGCACCGCAGTGGGCGGCGCCGTGGTAAGCAGCGTTGGCATTGCGTACGTGGGCGCAGTGGGCGCCGCGTTCTCGCTTGTGGCCTGGGCGCTCACGCTGGTGACGATTAAGTTGGCTCGCTGGGAGCGTCGCCGTCAATCAGCACGGCCCCGGATGCAGGCATAGGGGCGAACACAGCCCAAGGTGGCGAGCAACCGGTGAAAACCGCCCAATATGAGTATGTTTATCCGCCTGGAAGCTTCAGCAGTGCAATTTCGTGTACTTCAGATACATGCTTTTCTACGATTTCGTGTATTTCAAGTACACGAAATGCGCGTGGGGTAACTCAAAGGCGGCGACAGACGCATTGTCTGCCGCCTTCTACACCGGATTTTATAGATATGTGGGGCGTTTACTCCATGCCCAGCAGCTCGCGCATCTGGGTTGCGTAGTTAGAAGCCATGTTGCCGTAGACAATCTGCACGCCGCCGTTAACATGCACGATACCACGCGCTTCGAGCTTTTCGGTAAACTCGGCGTCATCAACCACCTTGTCACAGTCATTGAGCTGGATGCGAAGACGGGTGAAGCAGGCCTCGACAGACTTAATATTGTTGTCGCCGCCCACTGCCTCAACGATGGCGGGGATGAGGTCGCTGATCACGGTCTTGGGAGCCTTTTCGGCCTCATCGTCGGACTCTTCCTCGCGGCCGGGGGTCTTAAGGCCCTTCTTAAGAATGATGAACTTGAAGACGAAGTAGTACACCACGAAGTAGATGGGGCCGAGGAACAGGATAACCTGCCAGTTGGAGCCCTTGGCTGCACCCATAATGCCGTTAAAGATCAACGACAGGAGCGGGCCGCCGAAGGACGCGGAACCGGCCACGTTGAACTGCAGGATATAGGTCAGCGCATAGGCAAGACCAGCCATGAGAGCGTGGAACACGTAAAGGATGGGCGCGATAAACAGGAAGGAGTACTCGAGCGGCTCGGTAATGCCGGAGAGGATGCAAGGCACCACGATGGCGATCATGAGCGCAGCGGTCTTCTTCTTGTTCTTGGGAAGTGCCGTCTTGTAGAAGGCGAGTGCAGCGCCGGGCAGGCCGAACATGGCGAAGATAACCTTGCCGTTCATGACAAAACGGCTGACCTCGATGTTAAACGGCGTGCTGGGAGAGCCCAGGATCGCGTTGTAGATATTGATAGCGCCCTGAACAGTCTGGCCGTCGATGGTCTCGACGCCACCGAGCGACGTGAAGAAGAACGGCAAATAGACAAAGTGATGCAGGCCAAAAGGCAGGAGCATGCGCTCGCCGGCGCCGTAGACAAATGCACCAAAGGCACCCGTAGTCTTGATGAACTCGGACAGCGCACCGAGAGCGTTCTGAATAAACGGGAAAACAAAGGACATGACCAATGCGAGGATGCTGCATGAGAGCAGCGTCACCGCCGGGATAAAGCGCGTGCCGTTGAAGATGGAGAACACAGCAGGCAGCTCAATCTTGTAGTAACGGTTATGCAGCCATGCGACGATTGCACCCACCAGAAGACCGCCGATAACGCCAGTGTCGAGTGTGGTGATGCCGAGAATCGTGCTCTGGCCCGTCGTAAGATTCGCGGGATCGATAACGCCAGTCGCCGTAAGGAACGTGCCCATCACGGAGTTCATGCACATGTAGCCCAAAAAGCCACAAAGCGCCGCGGTAGCCTTCTCGGACTTGGCGAAGCCATAGGCGAGACAAATCGAGAAGATAACCGGGATGTTGTTCATAACGATGCCGGCTGCGGCCTTGAGAATCGAAAAGAAAATCGCAAAGCCCGGAGCAGCAAGCCAGGGAACAGCTGCCGTAAGGGTGGGGCTGGTAAAGGCATTGCCAAAGCCCTGAAGGATGCCGGCGATTGGCAGGATCAAGACAGGCGTCATGAGGACTTTGCCCAGGCGCTGGAACTTTGCCAGCAGCTCATCTTTGTTCATGGGATACCCCTCTTAAAGAAACGGGGCGTGCAGCTCTACAGCCCACACGCCCCATAACAGTTATCAAGCGCTATGGAACTAGCTACTTAAGCTCCGGCCAGTAATCCTTATTGGCCTCGATGAGCTTGTCGAGCACTTTGCGAGCCTTCTTTGCGTCACCGACCAGACGATTAAGCGTGAGTGCCTGCAGGGCCTTCTCGTAGGAACCCTCCATCCAAGCCTCAACAGTCAGGCGCTCATAGGCGTACTGGTTCTCCATAAGGCCGCGATAGAAGGTGCCAATCTTGCCAACAGCATAGGGCTGCGGGCCATTGGCGCCCACGCTTGCCGCGACCTCGACCATGGCGTCATCGGGCATACCCTCGATAATGCCGTTGTTGGGCACGATGACAATGAAGGTCTTGTTGGTGTTGCGATAAATGGCCGAGGTGATTTCCACGATCATATCGCCATGAGCGTCGTTCTGCACAACCGAGGAGTTCTTTGCGGTACCGACTTCGGCAACGCGCTTGCACTCGGCGAACACGCGCTTCTCACGACCGTTGATAACCTCGTCGGAGCGAGTGTAGTCGGGGTCGAGGTGAGCGACCTTGTACTCGGGATACAGATAGTACTGCAGATAAGTGTTGGGCAGATAGTCGGGGAAGTCCTCGAGCATGTCCTTGACCATGGCGTAGGTATCGAGCCAGGACTGGTCACGCTGCTCGGCATCGGCAGGAAGGAAGCCGTTCTTCTCCGTGTACTCCTTAATCTGCGGGACGAGGTCATGGCCCTCTTCATCGTAGATGTGCTTGAACCAACCGAAGTGATTGAGGCCAAAGTACACGGGCTCCGTCTTGCTCATATCGCGACCGAGCAGGCGACCGTAAGAACGCATGAGGTTGACGGGCTGGTCGCAGATGTTGAGGACGCGATGCTCATCGGGCAGGACACGCTCGAGACCATATGCCACAATAGCAGCCGGGTTGGTGTAGTTGATAATCCACGCCTCCGGGCTATGAGCGCGAACGTCGTTGACGATCTCAACCATGTCATGCATGGAGCGCATACCGTAAGCCATGCCGCCAGGGCCCACCGTTTCCTGGCCGATGATTCCCATATGCAGCGGAATCTTCTCGTCCTTGCTACGCATCTCGTAGCCGCCGGTACGAATCTGGCAGAGCACAAAGTCGACGTCGGTGTAAGCCTCGTCCTTATCGGTGGTGTAACCAAACTCCACACCGGGCTCTTCCTCGGCGAAGAGGATCTTGCCAAACTCGCCGATCGGACGCTGACGCTCGGCATCGATGTCATAGAGCATCACGCGGTTCAGCGGCAGAATGTCCATGTGCTTGGTCAGGGCTTTAAGAATGCCAGGGCACCACGTGGAGCCGCCGCCAACGATCACAATATTGAGCTTATCCTTCATGTTCCATCCCTCCAGGGTTGGCTGATCGGTGTTCTCGAAGACCTTGGGCTCCGCGGTTGTCCTCGGCTTGCTTCGTTTCGATTGATATTTTGCGACTTGAGACCATTTGTGAGTCCCCGTGTGGGCCAATGCGAAACGGGGACACATGATTTCGCTCACGACACAGATATGTGTAGGCAAACACGCGCGTTTGCCCAGTTCATGGGCAATAGGCAATCTTGACCGATTACCGATTTCTCACTTGGCTACACAAAGCGGTACCATATGTACGGCGAGATGCAAGGGGCTGAAACATCTTATGAAAGATCAAGAATCTTTTTATGATCATGTGCGAGCTGGCGAGAGCAAGCTCAACGATCTCGAAAGCGAGATCATGCGCTACATCATCGAGCTGCGTGATGATATTGACGATGTCACGCTTAAGAGCGTTGCTGAACGGTTCTTCGTCGCTCCCAATACAATTGTCAGGCTTGCCCACAAGCTTGGCTTCTCGGGGTTTACGGAGCTCAAGCAATCGTATTCCGCCTCGCTCGACCGCAATCGATTCACTATCGAGGCACTTCCTCTTGATACCCAGCTCGTACAGACCAAAGATCTGCTTAACGACCGGGTCATCGATTCGGTTGTGAGTCTTATCCAGGACGCCTCGCATATCGTGTTCTTCTGCTCGGGCTTTTCGAAGTACCCGTGCCTCGAAATGGCTGAAAAGCTCAAAATTATGGGCAAGAACACCGATACGCTCAGTGAACGCCACGTCATGAGGCATTACGCAGAACTCCTCGGCAAAAACGACCTGGTCTTCAGCGTTTCCGTAAGCGGCGAGACGCAGGTGTCTATTGACGCCACATCGATAGCCAAAACGCGCGGATGCAAGGTCGTCACGCTCACCGGCTTTTCTCGAAATTCTCTCTCGAAACTAGCCGACTACCCTATCTACACCGTGCAAAAAGAAATCCGCCTGGGCAGCATGGACCTCGACAGTCGATTGATGTTCTATTACGTTTTCGAATTGATATTTGAGCGCTACTTCAAACTGGCCAAGAAATAAAACTTGGCATGCGCCCGGCTTCGACTCTTTAGCGGCCTTCTATATGAAAGGTATCGTTCTATGCAACGCGTACTGTTTATCTGTCACGGCAATATCTGTCGCTCGACGATGGCCGAGTCGGTGTTTACCGAGTTGGTGCGGCGCGCCGGGCGCGCGGGCGAGTTTGTCATTGATTCCGCCGCGACCTCGACCGAGGAGATCGGCAACCCGCCACATCACGGTACCGTTGCCAAGCTACGCGAGGTCGGAATTCCCGTCGTCGCACATCGCGCACGTCAGGTGCGTCGCGCGGAGTATGGCGACTGGGACCACATTGTCTATATGGACGACGAGAACGCGCGTGGCCTGCGTCGCATCTTTGGCGACGACCCCGACGGCAAGATTACGCGCCTGCTCGATTGGACCGATCGCCCCGGCGACGTGGCCGACCCCTGGTATACCGGCAACTTTGATGCCACCTACCGCGACGTGCTCGCCGGCTGCACGGCCATGCTCGAGCAGCTGTAGGTTCGTGGGCGCACGAACCGCGCTCTAAACGGGAGAAAATCCACGCTCATGAATGTGACAAAGGGACTGCCCCTTTGTCACATCGGGGACTGGCCCTAGACCGGCTTGACCTCCAGCTTTATCCCCTCGACGCAGGAGTCGCCCAAAACATCCGAAAGGACCCAGGTCGCATATAGCGGTAAATAGAGAACCGCTCCGTTGCGCTCAACGTTGCCTCTCGAGAAAACAATCCCGAGCCTTACGCCATATTCAGCCGTATCAAGCACATGACCGAGCGCAGCGTGCGCGTGGTAATAGGAGCCCGATTTAACCTCGATCGGAACAGCCGTCCCATCCGGTCCATCGACCACAAAGTCCACTTCACCGCGCTTTTTTGTCTGATAGTAGTAAAGCTGGCGATTTTGGGCAGCCAGCTGCTGGGCCACCACGTTTTCGTAAACGCCGCCCAGATTGGGCTCCTTGCTATCAAGATACGCCGCTTGGGCGACTCCAACGGGGTAGCGCGCCATCAACATGCCCGTATCCGATTGATATAACTTGAACTGCGATGGCCGTGCCGTCTTGAGCAGGGGCGATTTTGGCTCGGTTACGATATCGGCTTTGAGAGCAACGCCGGCATCGACAAGCCATACAAAATCTCGCTGATACTTCTCGTAGTGCGCCTTAGGGTCAATGGAATTGAGCACGAAGCGCTTGTTTTCGCCCTCGAGCATAATAGGGAGCTGATCGTAGATGCTCTGCACCTGAAGGGCTCGCCCGCTTGCATACTTGGAGATATCCCGCCGGTACTGTTCGTTGAGCTCTGACTGCAGCTGACGAACAGAGGCAAGGTCGCCCCGCGTGTCAAGGAAACGCTGCACGACCTCCGGCATTCCGCCGACAACGGTATAGGTCCTGAAGTTTGCCATCATCGCGTCATGAATGTAATCAGGAACGGGCCTCTCGCTGATACACGCGTCACGTATCGTTTGGCGAGCCCCCTCGCTCACCCCGATTGCCCAGCAAAACTCCTCAAAATCGAGCGGGAACATCCTAAGCTCGTGGACATACCCCACGGGATAGGACCTGACGCCCTTGAACTGAGTCCCGAGCATTGACCCCGAAAACGCCCAACGGCACCTCCCGTCCTCAACAAGGAACTTTGCCATCGTCATGATGTCGGGGGCCTCTTGGACCTCATCGATAAACACGAGCGTTTTGCCTGGCGCAATCGACTTTCCCGAAAGAAGCGTCACCCTGCTGATGAAATCATCGGCATTCCGCGCCTCGAGAAGAGCATCTTTTGCCTGGCGATTTTCCATGAGGTTAAGCTCGATGTAGGTTGCATGGTTGGCTTTGCCAAATGCGCGAATCGAATAGCTTTTGCCAATCTGGCGAGAACCCGTAATGAACAAGGCCTTTTGCTCGGAAGACTTCAGCCAACGCTCCAGCTCTGCCGCTATTTTCCTACGCAGCATAGGCTCCCCCCTCGGTGTCATCGAATGAAATGCAACGTTTTATACGCTTGATTATCGATGAAACGCAGAATTTTTAGAACCTAAAAGCTGATGAAATGCAGAGATTTGAGATTATAAGCAAAAAGAAGGGACACCACCCGCGAATGTGACAAAGGGGCCGTCCCTTTGTCACATTGCGCTCAACTACTCGTCGACGATTTCGGCGAGCCAGACGTTCAGCGTATCGACTTCGGGGCAGCAGAACTTTGCCGTGCCGGGCTCGTTGCCAGGCACGGTCCCGCCATAGCGCAGGATATCGATATAGGGAAAGCCCACATGGCAGGCCATGGCGCACATCTTGCCGCGGTCTCGGTCGAAGTCAAAAACGTCGCCCGGCTTGTGACCATGGCGGCAGCGGCACGCACCCAGCTGGTCCACGCAGCTCACGCGGATACGCGGACGCTTGCCACGCGGCGCGCCGAGCGGCTTGTTTTCGCTCGCGGGCTTGACGCCGCCCTCGCCAGCATTACTCATGGTCAATCACATCCAGGCAGGCCTCGATGGGAAGGCCGGCGGACTTATCCTCCTGGTCGGCATTGCGCTCGATAAGCTCCGCTACCACGCGCATGGCATCGCTCGTCGCGCGCTGCAGGCTCCACCCGGCCATAACGCGGCCGACGAGCACCGCCGAGAACGTGTCGCCCGTGCCCGGGAAGTAGACCGGGATCAGGTCGAAGGGAATCGTGAAGTACTCCCCCGCCATGTGGTCGTAACCGATAACGGCGTTCGTGCCGTCGACCACAGCGCTCGTAATGACCACCGACTTGGCGCCCAGCGCGCGCATGGCGTCCACAAGGACGCGGGCCTCGTCGGGCGTGATTTGCTCGGCAATAGGCGTATCGGTGAGCAGACAGGCCTCGGTGTAGTTAGGCACCGCGTAGTCGGCGCACTCGAGCAGGTGCCTCATGAGACCGATCGTGGACTCGGGCACGCCGGCGTAGAGCTTGCCGTTGTCGCCCATGATGGGGTCGACGAACACCTTGGTGCCCTTTTGCGCGCGACGGTGGCAAAAGTCCGAGATGATACGCGTCTCTTCCTCGGTCACGATAAAGCCGGTCGAGATAGCGTCGAACTCAAAGCCGAGCTCCTCCCAGATGGCAAGACTCTGACGCACGTACTCCGTGGTGTCGTGGATGTAGAACTTGGGGTAGTTGAGCGTATCGGAAACAAGGGCCGTCGGCAGGTTGTGGATGCGGTAGCCCATATGCGACAGCACCGGCAGCATGGCGGAAAGCGCGACCTTGCCGTAGCCGCACATATCGTTGATCAGCAGCAGCTGAGTGTTCTTCATGAGGGTCTCCCTTGGTTCGGGCACGGCGCAGCAGCGCCACAGTGCGACTAAGTGTAGCGCAGTGCAATCTAAGTCTTGCCTTCGGATGTAAGACCAAGTTTGGGCGTAATTTTGTTCTTAGAGTTTTTCTGACGCTTCTTATTGCAGAAACTTGGCCTTAGAAGGCGCTATAAAATTCTAAGAACAAGTTTTGGCTCAAATTTGTTCTTAGGACACTAACGATGCTCGCACCCATCACACCCGGACGACAGGGAAACGTCAGGCACAACCTTTCAGGAGCCCTCGCCTATGATTCGTTTAGACCCGCCAGTATGGATTCATTCTTTCCAATCAATTTATCCGCTGATTCCATGCGGCTTGTCTCCGATTGTCGCGCCATACTCGGCGAGGTTGAGGGCATGTCTCGCTTTGTTCCGAACATCGACATGTACCTTTCTATGTACGTTCGCAAGGAAGCGCTCTTGTCCTCTCAAATCGAGGGTACGCAATGTACGTTCGATGATGTTCTTGACCCGTCAAACGAATCCAATGCGAGCCGGGACCTAACCGACGTCGTCAACTACACTCGAGCGGTGCAGCAGGCGACCAAGCTCATGGAGGAACTGCCACTCTGTATGAGGCTGCTCAAATCCGTCCATGCCACATTGCTTGGAAATGGCAGAGGCTCCGACAAGACGCCGGGCCAGTTCAGGACGACTCAGAACTGGGTCGGACCAAACGGCTGCACGCTCAATGAGGCCCCGTATGTCCCTCCCAACACGGAGGATATGAAGGAGGCACTTGGCGACCTCGAGCTTTTCATCAACGAGCGTGACGACATCGATCCGGTCATCAAGGCCGCTTTGGTGCACTACCAGTTTGAAACCACACACCCGTTCCTCGACGGCAACGGACGCCTCGGGCGTCTGCTCATCCTCCTTTCGCTCATACATGATGGGGCGCTCACCAAGCCGGTCATCTACCCCTCGTATGAACTCAAACGACACAGGAGCGAATACTACGATTGGCTTATGCGCGTAAGGCAGAGAGGCGATTTTGAGGGATGGGTTATGTTTTTCAGTACCTGCTTGCTTGCAAGCGCACGCGAGGCACGGGATTCGATGCGGAAGCTTGTCGACCTCCATTCGGAAACCGAAAGGCTGATTCGCGAAAAGGCGGGAAGGGCTACGACGAACGCCCTTATGCTACTCGACCTTCTCGAGGGCAATCCGATCGTCGACACCGCCTTTGTGTCTGAACGAATGCAGATTAGCAGATCGAGCGCAAACAACCTTATATCCCAATTTACCGATTGGGGCATTCTTGTCCAACGCGATACGAGCAGGAAACGATACCGTACGTTTTCATATGAGCCATATCTCGCCATCCTCCGAACCGGCGACGAGCCGCTCTAAGTCCCGGAAAGCCAAGGGGGCGAAACCGGCAACTGCCAGTCTCGCCCCCTTAATGAACCTATCGGAAACTCCGGGATACGCCGTGGCCCGCTGAATCTACGCTGCAAAGACTGTCCAAGATTCCCCTGGCACCGGCATCCCAGCACTGCCACAAAATCGATTCGGTACCTTGACAATCAGTTAGGTACCTCTAGAATCACTTAGGTACAAAACAATTCCACTACCTAACTAAAGAAAGGAGCGAAGCTTAGATATGTGTGTTGAACCACACGCCCATCCGCACGAACCCGGCGACGACCCCTCGCAGCCGGCAGAGGAGCCCGAGACTCAGTCCAAGGAGGACCGTCTCGCCAAGAGAATCCTCCATGGGCTGGGGTTTTGCGGCCATTACATGCATTTTCACGGCGGCGGCATATCCGGCAAGGCGCCCATCGTCTGCCTGCTCGCCAAGCAGCCTACCGGCGAGCTGTCCCAACAGGAACTCGGCATGCACTTCGACCTCAAGCCGGGGTCTCTTTCCGAGATTCTGTCCAAGCTCGAAATGGGCGGCCTCATTGAACGCAACCGCAATCCCAAAGACCGCCGGCAGCTCACCATACGCCTAACCGAAGCGGGATGGGAAAAGGCCCGTGTTGAGCAGGCGGCCCGCATCCGCTTTAGAGAACGGGCCTTTAGCGCGCTCACCCATGACGAGCGCGAGGACCTCGCCGAAATGCTCGATAAAATCCGCGTAACCTGGGAGGAACTGGATGATTAAAACCCTCATGGGCAGCATCCGCGACTATATGAAAGTCACCGTTGCCACGCCGTTGCTCGTGCTTGGTGAGGTGCTCTGCGAGATGCTGATTCCATTTATCACCGCCAACCTGATCGACGCCATCAAAGACGGTGCCACCGTAGCCGAGATGCTTCCCACCGCAGGCTTTTTGGTGCTCATCGCGCTAACATCCCTTGCTTTTGGCGCCGCCGCGGGCGTCACCTGCAGCCATGCCAGCTGTGGCTTTGCCAAGAACCTGCGTCACGACCTGTTCTACAAGATCCAGACGTTCAGCTTTGCCAACATCGATGAGTTCTCGAGCTCCTCGCTCGTCACGCGCCTGACCACCGACATCAATAACGTTCAGCAGGCCTTTATGATGATCATCCGTATCGCCGTGCGCGCGCCGTTGGTATTGATCTTCGCCTTTACCATGGCATTTATCATGGGCGGCAGCGTCGCCATGGTCTACCTGGTCATCATTCCGCTGCTGGGCTTTGGACTGTTCTTTATCATCTTTAAGGTACGCCCCATCTTCTCGCGCGTGTTCCACAAGTACGACGCCCTTAACGAGTCCGTCGAGGAAAACGTCACCGGCATGCGCGTGGTCAAGAGCTATGTGCGCGAAGACTTTGAGAAGGAGAAGTTCGCGACCGCCGCACGCGACGTCCAGATGGACTTCACCCGCGCCGAGAAGCTGCTCGCCTTTAACAACCCCATGATGAACATCTGCGTCAACGGCGCGTTTGTCGTCATCATCTACCTGGGCTCCAAGCTCATCATCACGAGCCAGGGCACGCTGTTCGACGTGGGCCAGCTCTCCTCGATCTTTACCTATGGTTTCCAGATCCTTATGAGCCTGATGCAGCTGTCGATGATCTTTGTCATGGTGACCATGGCCGACGAATCGGCACACCGCATTACCGAGGTGCTGGCCGCCGAGCCCACGATCGCCAATCCCGCCGAGCCCGTGCTCGAGGTTGCCGACGGTTCCATCGACTTTGACCACGTGAGCTTTAAGTACTCCGCGCATGCGAAGCGCCAGGCGCTCGACGATATCGACCTGCACATTAAGAGCGGCGAGACCATCGGCATCATCGGCGGCACCGGCTCGGCCAAGTCCACGCTTGTGAACCTCATCGCCCGCCTGTACGACGCCACCGAGGGCACCGTGCGCGTGGGCGGCACGGACGTGCGCGACTACGACTTGGACGCCCTGCGCCACCAGGTCGCCATGGTGCTGCAGAAAAACGTGCTGTTTAGCGGCACCATCGCCGAGAACCTGCGCTGGGGCGACCCGAACGCCACCGACGAGGAAGTCCGCGAGGCGGCACATCTGGCCTGCGCCGACGAATTTGTCGACGGCTTCCCCAAGGGCTACGACACCTGGATTGAGCAGGGCGGCTCCAACGTCTCCGGCGGCCAGAAGCAGCGCCTGTGCATCGCGCGTGCTCTGCTGCGTCGCCCCAAGATCTTGATTCTGGACGACTCCACCAGCGCCGTCGACACCAAGACCGACGCCAAGATCCGCGCAGGGTTGGCAAGCTATCTGCCCAACACGACCAAACTCATCATCGCCCAGCGCATTAGCTCCGTGCAGGACGCAGACCGCATCATCGTCATGGAGGGTGGCCGTATCGCGCAGATCGGCAACCACGACGAGCTGCTCAAGACGAGCGAGATCTACCGCGAGACCTTTACCTCGCAAAACAAGATGTCTGCCGAGGGCGAAGGGGCCGTCGAGGCCGGCACCGAGGCATCCGCAACGCAAGCTCAGACCCAGGAAGGAGGCGAGGCACATGAGTAAGGCAACGACCGCCGAGCGCGCGCTCAACCGCAAGGGCGGCACCATGTCGCGCCTCATCAAGACGCTCTTTGGCTTCTACCCCGTGCTTTTGCCCCTCGTCGTCGTCGGCGTGGTGCTCTGCGCCATCATCAACTCCATCGGCGCGACCTTCCTTCAGAGCGCCCTGCAGATTATTAGCGAATCGTGGCAGTCGGGCGATTGGGAAGCTGCACAGCCCAAGATCGCACAGCTCGTGACCACCCTCGCCTGCATCTACGGCATCGGCATCCTGTCCTCGCTGTTCTGGAACCGCGCCATGGCCATCGTCACGCAGGGCTCGCTCGAGAAGCTGCGCGAGAAGATGTTCAACCGCATGCAGGACCTGCCGATTCGCTACTTCGACACGCACCAGCGCGGCGACATCATGAGCCACTACACTAACGACATCGACACGCTGCGCCAGATGATCAGCCAGTCGCTGCCCAACCTGCTCATGACGACCATCGTCATCGTCACGGTGTTCTTTATCATGCTGTACTACAGCGTTTGGATGTGCCTGGTCATTGTGGCAGGCGTCGCCTTTATGACCTTTATGACCAAGCTGCTCGGCTCCAACTCCGCGCGTTTCTTTATTGCACAGCAGACCGAGCTCGGCGTGGTCGAGGGCCATATCGAGGAAGTCATGAATGGCCAGAAGGTCGTCAAGGCATTCTGCCACGAGTCTGCCGCCGAGGCCGATTTTGACGAGCGCAACGAAAAGCTCTTCGAGGTCTCGCAGAAGGCCAACATGTACGCCAACATCCTCATGCCCATCCTTATGAATCTGGGCAACCTGCTCTACGTGCTAGTCGCACTGGCAGGCGGCATTTTTCTGGCGCTGGGCGTGCCCAACCTGAGCATCTCGGGCATGGCACTGTCCATCGCCGTCGTGGTGCCGTTCCTCAACATGACCAAGCAGTTCTGCGGACAGATCGGCCAGATCTCGCAGCAGATCAACGCCGTGGTCATGGGCCTCGCCGGCGCCGACCGCATCTTTGAGCTCATCGACGAGAAGCCCGAGGCCGACGAAGGCTATGTGACGCTCGTCAACGCGCAGGTGAACCCCGATACCTGGCAGCTCGAGGAGGCCGACCACCACACCGGCATGTGGGCGTGGAAACATCCGCACCGCGCAACCGGCGAGATCGAGTACGTGCCGCTGCGCGGCGACCTGGTCATGGACAACGTCGACTTTGGCTACACGCCCGACCACGAGGTGTTGCACGGCGTGTCCGTGTTTGCCAAGCCGGGCCAGAAGGTCGCGTTTGTCGGCGCCACCGGTGCCGGTAAGACGACCATCACCAACCTCATCAACCGCTTCTATGACATCGCTGACGGCAAGATTCGCTACGACGGCATCAACGTCAACAAGATCCGCAAGGCCGATCTGCGCCGCTCGCTGGGCGTCGTGCTGCAGGACGTGAACCTGTTCACCGGCACCGTGATGGATAACATCCGCTACGGCAACCTGGACGCTACCGACGAGGAGTGCATCGCGGCGGCCAAGCTCGCGGGCGCGGACGACTTTATCACCCGCCTGCCCGACGGCTACGACACCATGCTCACCGGCAACGGCGCACAGCTGTCGCAGGGCCAGCGCCAGCTGATCTCGATCGCACGCGCCGCCGTCGCCGATCCGCCGGCGATGATTCTAGACGAGGCCACGTCGAGCATTGACACCCGCACCGAGGCCATCGTGCAGGCAGGCATGGATAAGCTCATGGAAGGTCGCACGACGTTTGTCATCGCGCACCGCCTGTCCACTGTACGCAACTCCGACGCGATCATCTGCCTGGACCACGGCCGCATCATCGAGCGCGGCAACCACGACGAGCTGATCGCCAAGCGCGGGTATTACTACCAGCTCTATACCGGAGCGTTTGAGCTGGAGTAGATCTGGCAACCCGGAACTACGCCGCAACGCATAAGCCCCCGCAGTTCATATGAGCTGTGGGGGCTTTTTTCATGCCGGCCGGAAACCGTATCCCACTTTTCGGACCCAGAATGGGATGCCGTTTCCCGCTGGACCCCCTCCGGGAAACGGCATCCCATTTCAAGGGGGTAAACCGGGATGTAGTTTCCCCTAACGGCACCTTTGGGAAGCCGCATCCCACTCTAGACGCACAAAACGGGATGAGCTTTCCCATGGTGATCCAAGACCAGAAGCATGTCCGATAGCGCAGCCAGGCCAAGAACAACAAGGCAAGCGTCACGCCAATTTGAACGAGCGTCTACTGCAGTTTGAGGCTGTTGGCCCATATGGTAGAGTTAACCACCCATAAATTTCAGCACACTGCGTGCTACCTGCTCTTTTGTCATTTAGGGGAGTGAACTTGTGAATACTTCTGTCGCCAAGAAGGCCAGCCAGGCGGTGCGCCTGCTCATGATGGTGCTCACGACAGTTCTCATCTTCTTCTTCATCAATGTTATGCTGCTCGTCTCCGATATCCAGGGCACGGCGCGCGTGGTCAACTACGCCGGTCTGGTGCGCGGTACCACGCAGCGAATCGTTAAGCTCGAGGATGCGAGCCAGCCTCAAGATGACCTGCTCAAAGCCGTGGATTCATACATCAACGGTTTGCGTTACGGAAGTGACGACCTCAACCTCGTCCGTCTCGACGACGATGAGTATCAGGCAAAAATGACCGAGCTTGCAAATTATTTTGATGAGCTTTGCACCGAGATCATCCGCGTGCGCGAAGTTGGCTACGGGAACACCGACATCATCGCCATGAGCGAGGAGTTCTTTGGCATTTGCGACGATGCTACGCGACTCGCAGAGGACTACTCTCAGGAGAAGGCGTCGGCGCTCAACTATCTCGAGGGCTTGGTGATCATCGACATCGTGGGCTTGGTGGCGACCTTTGCGGTCGAGCTTGTTCGCGCGGTGCGAACCGCCGCGCTCAATCGCGAGCTGCAGAGCAAAGTCTATCTCGACGAAGCCACGGGACTGCCCAACAAGAACAAGTGCGAGGAGATCTTGGGGCAGGAGCAGCCTGTCTCCGCGGAGGCGCCCGTTGCGGTGTGCGTCTTCGACCTTAACAATCTGCATACGGTCAATAACAACTTCGGCCACGAGAAGGGCGACGAATACATCCGTTCTTTTGCCCAGCAGCTGGGGTGCGTGGCGTCCGAGACCTGCTTTGTGGGCCGCGACGGTGGCGATGAGTTTATCGCGGTGCTGCGGGATACCGATCGAGCTGCCGTGGAGTCCTGTCTCGCTCGGGTTCGTGCGAACGTGAACGAGTGTTCCGAGGCTCACCCCGACATGCCTATCAGCTATGCGGTGGGCTACGCGCTTTCCAACGATTTTGATGAACCTCCTACGATGCGCGAACTCTTTTCCCAGGCCGACAAAAACATGTACATCGACAAGAACCGCGTAAAGACAGCCGAGGCAGCCGGGTCGCAACGCGAGAACCGCTAAACCCGTAGCAAAAGGTAGCTAATTTGGGACGGGGCTCTTTTGGCTACTTGAGAAGCTGGGCCATGGCGTTGACGAATTTTTGGACTTGGAGGGTGGGCTCGAGCGGGTAGTGCAGAAAGACCGGCACCTCGCGTCCGCATAGGAACGGCACGCCCACAAAGGCAGGGTGCACCCCTGACCACGCTCCGCAGGTGAGTACCGCGTCGCCCTTTTCCTCGGCTTCGTTAAAGAGCGCGAAGTCGAAGCTATCCACATCGATCACGTCCACGCCGCCGTCGGCCAACAGGTCGATGCGCAGACTGTCCATGGCATCGTTGCCGTGACGCAGTACGCGCAGACGCATGCCCTCCAAGTCGGCAACCGTGATGCGCGTCTTGCGCGCCAGCGGGCTCGTGCGCGGCAGGTCGATATAAAACGGCACGTTGACAATGCGGAGCTTTTGGCAGGCATCACCCCAGCGTGGGGTAGAAAAACTCGACTGCACCACATCGACCTCGCG
>CABUTP010000014.1 GCA_902494545.1 uncultured Collinsella sp.
CCCAGAGCTCCGCCAAGGCGACAATGACCGCGGCCGCATCCGTCGAGGGGCCGCCCAAGCCAGCGCACAATGGAATGCGCTTCTCAATCGTCACGCAGATGTTTGCCTCGCGACCATAATGCTCGGCCATAGCAACCGCAGCCCGATACGCCGTATTCTTTTGCATGGGAAAATCTGATGCCGGAACCGTCTGGACGGTCAGCGCCTGCGCCGGCGTGACCGTCACGGTATCGGAAAGACCGACGGCCGCCATCAGGGAATCGACCCTGTGGTAGCCGCGGTCATCGCGCTCGGTATGAACCCCCAGGTAGAGGTTAATCTTTGTCGGCGCGGAAAGAGTCAGGGACCGATCGGTCACCGTTAATGCTCCTCGAGCTGATTGCCGAGCGGGGTAAAGATGTGCTCGCCGCTCTCGGGGTCGAACAGCTCGACCTGACCGGTGAGCACATCGATATACTGGTAGGACTGACGCGACTTGCGGCCGCGACGCTCGTCAACCTCGACAATGAAGACGGCCGGGTGGACGCTCTTGATGGTGCCCATGCGCTCGACGACGCGGGTACGGCCCATGTTGGCCTTAACCTTGACGCGATCGCCCACCATATCGGTCAGCTTCTCGTGGATGTCGTCGACGTGATTGACTTCCATCTCTTCCATGAACAGGGCCTCCAGAAGGTGCAATTCAAAAAGGGGATAATACCCCTAAGATAGACAAAACTCTAATACTATAGCACCCTGTTGTAGCCATACGCAAGTAGCTAAAAAAGCCCGGTCCCAAATTGACTACTTACAGATTGTCTGTGTCCAGAACGATGGTGAACGGACCGTCGTTGACCAGGTCGACCTTCATATCGGCGCCAAAGATACCGTGCGCCACATGCTCAACGTCCTGAGCGACGAGTGTCAAAAAGTACTCGTAAAGTTCGTTAGCGACATCGGGCGCGCCGGCGTCCGTAAACGACGGACGGCGGCCGTGGCGGCAGTCGGCAAACAGCGTGAACTGCGACACCACGAGCACCTCGCCGTCGACATCCGCCAGCGCCAAGTTGGTCTTGCCGTTCTCGTCCTCGTTGATACGCAGCCCGCGGAGCTTGCCCCACAGCTTGTCGGCTTCGGCGCGTGTGTCGCCGTGGCCCACGCCCAGCAGCACCAGGTAGCCGCGTCCAATACGGCCCACGCACTCGTCGTCGACTGTCACGCTGGCGTTGAGCACGCGCTGCACCACCGCACGCACGGTCTACTCCTCGCCCGTCAGCTTGGCGGACAGATGCTCGAGCGCATGGAAACGATGGCTGATGGCGTTCTTCTCGTCCGCCGTGAGCTCGGCCATGGTCTTGCCCGGCGTATCGACCGGCAGGAACAGCGGGTCGTAGCCAAAACCGTGTTCGCCGCGGCCCTCGTGCGCGATAACGCCTTCGCAGGCGCCCTCGCCATAGGTGACCAGGCCGTCCGTATCGATAAGCGCGACGACGCTCATAAAGCGCGCGGTACGGTCCTCGTCTGCCACGCCTTCCAGGTTAACGAGAAGCTTGGCGTTGTTGGCGGCATCGTCGCCATGCACGCCCGCATAGCGCGCGCTATACACGCCCGGCTCGCCGTCCAACGCATCGACGACCAAGCCGGAGTCGTCGGCGATGGCCATAAGGCCCGTCTCCTCGACCG
The DNA here is from genome assembly GCA_902494545.1 of uncultured Collinsella sp. Classification (GTDB taxonomy): domain Bacteria; phylum Actinomycetota; class Coriobacteriia; order Coriobacteriales; family Coriobacteriaceae; genus Collinsella. The sequence goes on from CABUTP010000014.1 coordinate 1,663, forward strand.
CAGCCTGCGCCTTGATGATGGCGTTCTCCAAAAACGTCGTGCCGTTTTCCTCGGGGTCCTCAAAATCGCCCAGCTGGCCGAGCGCCACAAAGCGCACCTCGGGCATGACCTTGCCCAAAATGGCCTCGATCTCGGTGAGCTTATGGGCGTTGCCGGTTGCCACGACGATGGTCGCCGCCGGGTCGAGGGTGTCGATGTCAATCTTCTCAAGTGCCATAGCTGGTCTCCTTTGTCTCTATAGCAATGACGAGTTGAGGACGACGAGGACTTCGGCCTCTCTCCCGTCTCAATCAACGGCAGTCTTATACTTCGACGTTTTCCCAGATAAAACCTGCCAAAATAAACCTGTCCCTTTTTGGCAGGTTAGGCGAGGGCTTGGCGCTGAAGCTCGATGAGCTCGGCGATACCCTTGTCACCCAGGTCGAGTAGGGCGTTGAGACGCTTACGGTCGAAGGGCGCCTGCTCGCCGGTACCCTGAAGTTCGATCATCTCGCCGGTGTCGGTAGCGACGAGGTTCATGTCGACCTCGGCGTGGCTGTCCTCGGAATAATCCAAGTCGAGCAGGGTGTTGCCGTCGACGACGCCCATGGAAATCGCGGCAACCTGGCCCGTGAGCGGGATGCGCTCGATTTTGCCCGCCTCGACCCACATGGCAAGAGCGTCGTGCAGCGCCACCCAGGCGCCGGTAATGCTCGCCGTACGCGTGCCGCCATCGGCCTGAATCACATCGCAGTCGACGGTAACGGTGTACTCACCGAGCGCCTTCATGTTGACGACAGTGCGCAGACTGCGGCCGATAAGCCGCTCGATCTCCATGGAGCGGCCCTTGCGGTTGGCATGCTCGCGCTTGCAGCGTTTACCGGTCGAGGCCGGCAGCATCGCATATTCCGCCGTTACCCAGCCGGCCTTGGCGCCCTTGCGCCAACCCGGCACACCCTCCTCGATGGTGGCGGCGCACAGTACGCGCGTGTCGCCGAACTCCGCCAGGCACGAGCCGTGGGCGTGCTTCATGACGCCGCGGGTGAGCTTAACGGGGCGCAGCTCGTTGGCGGCACGGCCGTTGGCGCGGTTGACCTGCATGTATTCCATGGAACTATCCTTTCGGCAAAAGATGTGGCGAGGACTCCGGCGACATTGCGTGCCTAACCGAGTTCGTCGATATCGACATGCTCGATGCTTTTGAGCGGCTGGCCAAAGATAAAGCTACCCGCCACCGCAAACTCGGCAATGTTGTCAGACGTGGTGGCAAAGCGATGCTGTGGCTCGGCGGTATCGCCCGCCAGCTGCTCACGGCGCGTGAGGATATCGGTCAGCTCGCGGGTGGTCTCCTCGGCGGAGCTCACCACGCGCACCCCGGGTCCTAGCGCATGGCGGATGGGACCCACCAGCAGCGGGAAGTGCGTACAGCCGAGCACCACGGTATCGATGCCGCGATCGTGCAGCGGCTCGACCGTGGCGTTGACCAGCGCGCGAACGGCTGGCGTATCAAAAATATCCTCGTTCTCGAGCCACTGCTCCTGCAGATGCGCGCCCGAGGCGAGCTCGTGCTCGACGACCTCGACAAAGCTCGAAGCCGGGCAGCCATACACATCGACACCAGCATCCAAATCCTGGATGGCGCGCGTGTAGGCGCCCGAGCGAATGGTGAGGTTGGTGGCGAGCACGCCCACGCGACGCGTACGCGTGCTGTTGATGGCGGCGCGTGCGCCCGGGGCGATCACGCCGATCACGGGAACGTCAAGCACTTGCTGAGCCAGACGCAAGGCCGCGGCGGTCGCCGTGTTGCAGGCGATGACCATGATCTTAACGTCGTGCCTCGATAGCCAGCGGCCCGCCTGCAGCGCAAACGAGCGAACCTCGTCCTCGGTGCGGGTGCCATAAGGGCAGCGTTTAGTGTCACCGAAATAGTAGACGGACTCGTGCGGAAGCGCCGTTGCGATCGCGCGCGCGACCGTTAAGCCGCCCAGGCCCGAGTCGAACACGCCGATCGGACGCGTGTCCCCGGCCAGATTATCGATATCGGACATTACCTCACCAGATTCTCTCTCGAAAAATGCGACCATGCGTGATGCGTCGCGCTACGAACGGGCCGCGACCAACAGCTCGGCCGTTGCCACCCAACCGTCGACAATCTTGCCGCGCGTAATATAGGCATTGTCGCAGGCATCCAAGAACTCCGGGGCACCGGCGCTCGTCAGACCATTCTCGACCAGGCAGAACATGCCAACATGGTCGGCCATGTAGAAGTCGGACTCGGAGTCGCCGAGCGCGAGCGTCTCCTCGCGCTCGATCCCCAGGTGCTCGCAGAAGCGTGCAATGGCAACGCCCTTGTTGAGACCCGCCGGATTGATGTTGAAGGCGCGGCCGTCCTCGACGCGATTAAGCTCGAGCGTCGTCGGCTTGGACAGGTGCGTCAGATGACCGTTGCAAGCCCAGACCAGACCGCAGCCGGCCTCGTCCAGGATGGCCTGGACCTCATCGTCAGGCACATCGCCGCGCATGCCAACGGTGACCTCACGGTACTTGTAGCCGGTCGACATGTCGTTGTGGTACTCAATTTTGTGCGGCCAGCGGGCAAGGATCTTCTCGCACACGCCGGTCTGCTCGATCACCTGGTGCGGCGTGAGACCGCAGGCGGGGTCGTAGGGCATGTCGCCCGTCAGGTACTCCCAATCGTTGGCCTTGAGGTCGTACATGACCAGGCCGCCCATCTCGCCGATATAGGAGTTGAGACCGAGCACGCGGGCGTCTTCGTGGATCATGGTGCGATTGCGACCCGAGGTGGGGACCACCTGGATGCCGGCACGGGCGAGTGCGACAACCGCCTCGACGAGCTTGGTCGAAGGATTGCCGTCGTTATCGCGCAGCACGCACGAGCCGGGGGCGAGCATCGTGGCGTCCAGATCGGTAAAGACATACTTGACCTTGGCAAGACGCTCGCGCATCTCGCCCGAAAGCTCGGCAACGGTCGGCAGGATGTTGTGGGACATGGTCACTCCGTTTACATAGAAGGGGCTTGGTCTAGGCGTCGTACGCCGCAAGGGTGCGCTTGAGAATCGAACCGTCGCGCTCACAAGGCTCGGGTCCGTTCTTGCGCAGCATACGCTCTTCCTCGCCCTTACCGGTCACGATGACCACGGCAGGACGGACGGTTTCGCGCACGGCAGTCTCGATAGCGGCAACGCGATCAGTCACGATTTGCCAGTTATCATTTCCCTGCGCTTGAACGTTGCGCGCGATCTCGGCGCAAATATCCTCGACATCCTCGGGGCCGGGGTCATCCTCGGTAATCACGATTCGGTCGGCATACTTGCCGGCGGCGATGCCCATCGTGGTGCGTCGATCGACACCCTTACCGCCCGTAGCGCCAAATACGACCGCCAGCTCGCGCTCGGGATAGTTCTCGCGTAAGTCACGCAGAAGCGTCTCGAGACTCATGCCGTTATGTGCATAATCGACGACGCCCAAGATTTTGCCCGATACGGACGGATAGAGCTCCATACGGCCGGGAACGAAGACACCCTCAAAGCCATGGACGATACCCTCTTCGGAAATGCCCAGGGCCTCGGCGCAGGCAATAGCGGCAAGCGCGTTGGACACATTGAACTTAACCGGCGTGGGAATCACAATGTCGCGCGTAAAGCGGGGCGTGCGCACCGTTGCCACCACGCCGCAGTCGCCATTGCGAATCGCCAGCGCAAGCACGTCGGCACGCTCGTCGGTCAGGGAGAACGTCACCGTACGTTCGCAACGAGATGCCGCCTCGAGCACGCGATCGACCTTATCCATATCGAGATTGACCACGGCAAAACGGCTCTGCGAGAAGATTTTGAGCTTGCTGGCAAAGTAATCCTCGAGCGTCGGATGCTCAATCGGCGAAATGTGATCCTCGCCGATATTGGTAAAGGCGCCGACTTCAAAGTCAATCTTGCCCGTGCGCTCGTATTTGAGGCCCTGACTCGATGCCTCCATGACCAGCCACGGAGCGCCCGCCTCGGCGGCATGTGCGATACGCGACTGCAAAAGGAAGGACTCGGGGGTCGTCAGCTTGGAAGGGCCCGTCTCGATGCCGTCGTCGAACTCAATGCCCGTATTAAGAGCGGGTCGATGACAGCCCGTAAGCTTGGCCTCGTTGGCGAGGATGCCGCGCAGATAAAAGCTGCAGGTCGACTTACCCTTGGTGCCTGTAAAGGCGCAGACCTTCACCTTACCCGACGGGTGCCCATAAAAGGCATCTGCCACCACGGCGAGCGTGCGACGAATATCGCTCACAATCACCGCGGGAAGATCAACATCGTAATCGACCTCGGAAACGTAGGCCACGGCGCCATCGGCGATTGCCGAAAGCAGGTACTCGCGCTTAAACGCACGGCCCTTGCAGACAAACAACGTGCCCGGACGCACCTGGCGCGAGTCATCAGTCGCAAACTCAATGCGCTGGTCGCACGAAGCGCTCGGTCTGGAAACAACAAGGTCATCTTCCTCGAGCAACTCTATATAGCGCATCAGAGTTAGCTTCTCTTGTGTCGGACTCGACATACAAAGACCTCTCTCGCTAAATTCAGCCTTAAAGGGCAGAAGACGTCCCGCGGCAGAAACGATGAAACATTCTGTATTATCAACCATCCTAATATGCCACCTGACCTTGCGCGCATCACAGCCTTCTAAAAAATTGCATGGACTGTGCCGTGGTCTAATAAATGGCAACAGTGTTCACCCCGTGTAAAAACAAGGAAATCTGGGTGCTGTTCTTTAACATAGTGTTCGCAACCACGTCCCGCCGCTTCGTCTGAAGATCGGGACGTGGTTTTTTCGGTTCGCTCGGCGCTTATGCCCCATCACGAAACAAAAGATTGGCATGATAGTAAAGATTATTTGACATCAGCTGCCGCAATCTTTGCGGCAGTACACCTGAGCCGTCAGCAGAAAGGATCTTGCATGTGCGGTTTTGTCGGTTTTACCGGTACAGATGAACAGAGTGAGCTGGTTCTCACGGCCATGATGAATCGCATCATCCACCGTGGTCCCGATATGGGCGGCCAGCATATCGTCGACAACGTTGCCCTTGGCTTCCGTCGTCTTTCGATTCTCGATCTTTCCGAAGCTGGAGCCCAGCCCATGTCGAGCGACGACGGCAAGGTCACGATTGTCTTCAACGGAGAGATCTACAACTTCCAGGAGCTTCGCGCCGAGCTGGAGGCAGCCGGCTACGCCTTCCACTGCAACGCTGATACCGAGGTCCTGGTACACGGTTACGAGGAGTGGGGCGAGAACCTGGTCAACCGCCTGCGCGGCATGTACGCGTTCGTGATTCACGACCAGAACAAGAACAAACTCTTTGGCGCTCGCGACATCTTTGGTATCAAGCCGTTCTATTACTACCAGGCATCCGATGGCTCGCTGCTGTTTGGCTCCGAGATCAAGAGTTTCCTGGACCATCCCAAGTTTGAGAAGGCTGTCAACCACGACGCGCTGCGCCCCTACCTGACGCTGCAATTCCCCGCCACGGAGGAGACCTTCTTTAAGGGCGTGTTCAAGCTTGCCCCGGCGCATTGCTTTACGTATGACCTGACGACCAACACCATGGACATCAAGCGTTACTGGAGCTGTGACTTCACCGACGATAACTCCAAGACCTTCGATGAGTACGTGGACGAGTGCGACAAGGTCGTGCACGAAAGCGTCGCCGCGCACCGAATCGCCGATGTTAAGGTGGGCTCGTTCCTTTCTGGCGGCGTGGACTCCAGCTATATTGCCGCCTGCCTCATGCCCGACACCACGTATTCTGTCGGCTTCGATTACAAGAACTTCAACGAGACCAACTACGCTGCCGAGCTTTCCGACAAGCTGGGCATCAAGAACGTGCGCAAGATGATTACCGCCGACGAGTTCTTCGATGCGCTGCCCGATATCCAGTACCACATGGACGAGCCGCAATCGAACCTGTCCAGCGTGCCGCTGTACTATCTGGCGCAGATGGCTTCCGAGGAGGTCACCGTCGTCCTTTCGGGCGAGGGTGCCGACGAGCTGTTTGCCGGCTACGAGTGGTACGAGGACACCCCCGAGATGCGCTCCTTTAAGAAGCGCGTGCCGCTCGGCGTACGTCGCGCCCTGGGCTCGCTCGTTCAGCATCTCCCCTACTTTAAGGGCCACAACTTCCTGACGAAATGCGCCGAGGTTCCCGAGCGCTGGTATGTGGGTCAGGCAAAGGTGTTCGATCCCTCCGAGGTCGACGAGGTGCTCAAGCCCGCTTATGACACCGGCAAGAACGCCGCCGAGATGTGCGCCGAGTACTACAAGCAGGTTCCCAACTGCTGCGAGCTTTCCAAGAAACAGTATTTGGATATGAACATGTGGCTGCCGGGCGACATTCTGCTCAAGGCCGACAAGATGTGCATGGCGCATTCTCTGGAGCTCCGCGTCCCGTTCCTGGACAAGAAGGTCATGGAGTTTGCCGAGCACATTCCCGCCAACTACCGTGTTAACGAAGAAGGCTGCAAGCTCGTCCTGCGTCACGCCGCCAACCGCACGCTGCCCGACGAGTGGGCAACGCGCAAGAAGGTGGGCTTCCCCGTACCGGTCAAGTTCTGGCTGCGCGAGCAAAAGTACTACGACTACGTAAAGGAATACTTCACCGCACCATGGGCTGCCGATTTCTTTGACACCGATGCGCTCATGAAACTGCTTGACGATCACTTTGAGGGTCGCGCGCTCAACCAGCGCAAGATCTATACCACGCTGACGTTCCTCATCTGGTACAAGCGCTTCTTTATCGACGAGGACAAGGGCGCCGAAGTCGCCGCGTAAGTTTCGTTATGAATTAGCGGTGAACAGCACGGGGTTTCCGCTATACTCAATCCCTGCGGGCGATTGGCGCAACGGTTAGCGCAGGTGCTTTACACGCACAAGGCTGGGGGTTCGAATCCCTCATCGCCCACCACTTGATTGAAAAGGCTCCCAGCGATGGGGGCCTTTCCTTTTTGGGCCCATCGCAGAGGGATTCGAACCCGCAAGGGTGCGGAGCTGAGGAAACGCGAAGCGTTTTCCAGCGCAGCACGCGAGGGCCGCAGGCCCGAAGCGAGAGCGGGCGGCAAAATGGACCCTTGGCGAATACCCGTGTGCAAAAAATGCCAAATATGAGTACTGCTACCTTTTTGGTAGCAGCGTTTTCGAAGTCATAAAAGGCAAATCCGACATTAGAACGATGACTGATAGTCCAGTTAAGCCAATTTAGTTACTACAAAACTGGACATATGTGGCCCAACTCATCTAAAAACGCACAATTTATATGTTACGAAGTTAGTGCCCGTACTCATATTTGCCACTTTTTGCACACGGCCTATCCCAGCCATGGTAAATCGATAACAAAACGGGCTCCAGACCGCTGAATCGTGCCGCATATGGCACGTCCGCAGTCCGGAACCCGGTCCAAATTGAGTTATTGCGCTGTGTTAGGCCAAAACGTCCGACAAAATCTCGATCAGGCTGTCCACGTCGGCTTCCTCGCAGATAAGCGGCGGCAGGAAACGCAGCGTATGAGCTCCGGTCGCGTTAATCACGGCGCCGGCGGCAAGCGCGCGGGCAACAATATCATGCGCATCGCCCGCAGCGTCATCCAGATCGCAGCCGAGCATTAAGCCGCGACCGCGCACCTCGACCACATGCGGCAGCTTGGTGAGCTTTGCCTCCATATAAGCACCCACCTTGGCGGCATGGTCGGCATAATCGCCGCGCACGAGCGCGGAGAGCGTCGCGGCGCACGCCGCGACGGCCAAGCAGCTACCGCCAAAGGTCGAGCCGTGATCACCAGGCTTAAACACGTCGGCGATCTCCTTCTTTGCCACCACGGCACCCATGGGCACGCCATCGGCAATGCCCTTGGCAAGGCTCATAATGTCGGGTTCCACACCATAGGTCTGGAATGCAAACGGCTTGCCGGAGCGGAAGATGCCACACTGGACCTCGTCGGCGATAAGAACGGCGCCCACCTCGTGCGCCAAGTCGCGCGCCGCCGCCATAAACTCCTCGGTCATGGGATGCACACCGCTCTCGCCCTGGATCGGCTCGAGCATCACGGCACAAATTTCGCTCCCCAGGTGCTTAAAGATCGAACGCAGTTCGTCGACATCGTTGGGTGTGCATGCCACAAAGCCACCCGGCAGCGGACGGAAGCTGTCCTGTAGCCAATCCTGCATGGTGGCGGCAATGGTCTCGAGCGTACGGCCGTGAAAGCCGCCGCGCATGCACACGATGGTGTTGCCACCGTTACCAGCACGCTTGGCGTACAGACGCGCGAGCTTCATCGAGCCCTCGTTGGCTTCGGCACCAGAATTGGCAAAGAACGTCTCCCATACCTGCTCGTCCGCCGTCGGAGCGCCGAGCGCAGCTGCCGTGGTCTCATCGCCGGCGGCAATGGCATCGGCAATCACGCGTGCACTGTCCACGTCGTCGTTGGCAAGCTTGGACAGCAGCGCCGCGACCTGTCCACGCTGCTCGATGTAGAAGTAATTGGAGACATGCATGAGCTTTTTGGTCTGTGCCTCGAGCGCCGAGAGCACAGCCGGGTCGCCATGACCTAGGCTGCACACGCCGATGCCGGCAAGAAAGTCGAGGTACTCACGGCCATCGTCGCCGGTGAGCTTCATGCCGTGACCCTCGACAAACTCGACCGGAGAGCGGCCAAAGGTATGCATAACGTAATGGGATTCAAGCGATTGCTGAGCTGCAAGTGACATGGGATGCCTTTCGTTGGGCGCCAGACGGCGCGGGGCTATGGGTGCAGGAATGGGGCGGCTGCGGGTCAGCTAGACCGTCTGAAGCTTCTCGACCTCGTCAAGGTTCTCGGTCAGACGCGCAGCAAACGTCGAAAGCGGATGCGGATGCGTATCGAACTCGTAAGCCGTCTCGGTGGAATGGATCACGGTGCCGACGCCGGCATCGGTCAGCAGCTCCAGGAGCAGCGAATGCGGCGTAGTACCGTTAATGATGTGGGCACGAAATACACCGCCGGTAAGCGCATCGACGGCCGCACGCAGCTTGGGAATCATGCCCTTATCGACCTCGCCGCCGTAGAGCATTTCGTTAACCTCGTCGAGCGTTAGGTTGGAGATAAGCGAGTCCTTGTCGCTAAAGTCCTTGTACAGGCCATCGACATCGGTCAAAAAGATCGCCTTGTGCGCGTGGAGCGCCGCGGCAACAGCACCGGCAGCGATGTCGGCGTTGATGTTGAAGAAACCGCCGTCCTCCCCCGCCGCAACGGTAGCGATGACGGGGATGTACTCGCTATCGAGCAGGCGCTCGATATAGTCGGTGTTGACGTGCGTCACTTTGCCCACGCGACCGAGCTCGGGGTCGAGCGGCTCGGCGATGAGCGTGCCGGCATCGCTGCCCGACACGCCTACGGCCAGGTTGCCGTGGTGGTTGATGGCAGCAACCAGCTCCTGGTTAACCTTGCCGCCCAGCACCTCGCGCACGATATCCATAGTCGCCGGCGTGGTCACGCGCTGGCCGCTCTTAAATTCGACGGGAATATCGTAATGGCTCAGCGCCTCGTTAATAGCCTTGCCGCCGCCATGCACGATGACGGGGCGCATGCCGATAATCTTGAGCAAAACGATGTCGCTCATCACGTCGCGGCGCAGTTGCTCATCAACCATGGCGGCTCCCCCATATTTGATAACAACCGTCTTGCCGGTCAGGTTCTTAATCCACGGCAGCGCTTCGAACAGCAGCTGCGCGGTTGCTTCGTTGGATTCGCTCGAACGACAATCACGTGCGAATTTCATAATCTGCCTCGTCTTTCGTATCGTTATCGCGCCGTGCTCCGCTGTACGCAATTGCGGCAAGATGCGCAGCGTGCCTGGAATCTAGGAACGGTAGTCGCCGTTAATGGAGATGTACTCGTGCGTGAGGTCGCAGGTCCACACGGTCGCTGCCGCGTCGCCTGCGCCCAGGTCGGCCGAGATCACGATCTCGGGCGCCTCAAAACGTCGCAGAGCCTCGTCCTCGTCAAAGGGAACGGTCAGACCGTCGCGGCAGACGGGCATGCCCATCATGTCGATGGAAACGTCTTCCTGATTAAACTTCACGCCGCACTTGCCAAGCGCCATGGCAACGCGGCCCCAGTTGCAGTCGTGGCCAGCGATGCAGGTCTTGACGAGCGGCGAGTTGGCGACGGCACGGGCGGCGATATCGGCTTCCTCGTCGTTGGCGGCGCCGGTAACGTTAACCGTCACGAGCTTTGACGCACCCTCGCCATCGGCCGCGATGTTGCGCGCCAGGCTCTCGCACACCTCGTGCACGGCAAAGGCCAACTCGTCAAAGGCGTCAGTGCCCTCGACGATGGTCTCGGCATCTGCGGCAGCAGCGCCAGAAGCAAGCATGATACAGGTGTCGTTGGTCGAGGTATCGGAATCGACTGTCACCTTATTAAAAGTCTGCTTAACGGTCGAGAGCAGTAGGGTGTGGAGCGCTTCCGGCTCGACGGGGGCATCGGTAGTAATGACCGCGATCATGGTAGCCATATTGGGCATGATCATGCCCGAGCCCTTGCACATGCCGCCCACCGTATAAGCGTTTCCCGCATGGCCCGCAGCCTCACTGCGGTAGCGAACGGCATACTCCTTGGAGTGCGTATCGGTCGTCATGATGGCACGGGCCGCATCGGCACCGCCATGGGCAGAGAGCGCCTCGTAGGCGGACGGAACGGCCGTCTCAAACGTGTCGATCGGCAGAATCTGTCCAATCACGCCTGTGGATGCAACTAGGATCTGCTGGGGTTCACAGCCGATGACCTGCGACGCGATGTTGCATGTCTCGCGCGCGCAGGCTAGGCCGGTCTCGCCCGTGGCGGCGTTCGCGTTGCCGGAGTTGATTGAAACACCGGCGACGATGCCATAGCCCTTGTCCGCACCGCCCAGGTTGGCACGGCTCACCTGCACGGGCGCCGCGCAAAAGCGGTTGGTCGTAAACACGCCGGCGCCGGGACAGGGTTTATCGGACACGACGAGTGCATAGTCCAAGCGCTCGGGATTCTTCCGGAATCCCGCATGGATGCCTGCAGCCTTAAAGCCGGCCGCTGCCGTAATGCCGCCCTCGACAGCGCGAATCTTGATATCAATCAGGTCGGTATTCATCGTCCCTACGACTCCTTATATCAAATAAAAAAGCGGGCATCGGCTGGCACGCCGTACCGGTCGCAACTACTAGACCAGCTTGAAAGCGGCGCCCAACTCGATACCCGACTACCAAATCGTTAACAATCGAATGTGCTACACCGGGCACGCCACTGTGGGCAAGCCTCGTCGCTCGTCAAAACCAAAGACGATGTTGGCGCACTGGACCGCCTGGCCCGCGGCACCCTTGCACAAATTGTCGATAGCGCCCGTCGCCACCAGCACGCCCGCACGCTTGTTGAGCGCAAGGCCGATCTGGGCGGCATTGGTACCGACGACCGAAGCCGTCTTGGGTTGCTGACCGGCATCGAGCACGCGCACAAAAGTGCGACCGGCGTAAAACTTCTTGTAATGGTCGACGACATCCTCAAGAGTCAGCGTGTCGAGAGCCTGCGGCGCGAGCGGCAGCGTCACCGTAGAGAGCAGGCCGCGCTTGAGCGGTGCCAGGTGCGGAGTAAAGACGACGCGGTCGGTCAGGCCCAGAATTTGCTCGATTTCGGGCGTATGGCGATGCTTGCCCACGCCATAGGCCTCCAGGTTCTCGTCAGCGCTACAAAAATGGGTGCGGGCGTTGCAGGACTTACCAGCACCCGTCACGCCGCTAATGGCATCGACGATTACGGGGCCGTTCTCGGCCACCCAGCCCGCACGCACGGCAGGAGCGGCTGCAAGGCTCGTTGCGGTGGGATAGCAGCCGGCACAGGCGACCAACACGGGCCTGCCAGCGGCATGGCTGGAAGCAGCGGTCTCTAAGTCCTGGCAGAACAGCTCGGGCAGGCCGAAAGCGCGGGTCTTGAGCAACTCGGGGCTCGTGTGCTCGGCGGCATACCATGCCTCAAAGACAGACGCGTCGCTCAGACGGTAATCAGCCGAAAGATCAAAGCAGGAAACGCCTGCGGCAAGCAGTGCAGGCACCTGTGTCATGGCAGCCGTGTGCGGCACGGCAAGAAAAACCACATCGCAGCTCTTGAGCTCGGGGGCGTCATGCGTGGTGAAAACCAGGTCGCTCACGCCAGCAAAGCTCGGATACACCGCGGACAGCGGCTGGCCGGCATCGGCGTTGGACGTAATGGCAACAAGTTCAAACTCGGGATGGCCGATCACGAGGCGAATGAGCTCGGCTCCGGCATATCCAGCCGCGCCGACGATCCCAACCTTCAAAGACATATCAGACTCCTTGTCTGCGATTTATGCACCGATGCGCATTTCGCAGCGGTTGTTATGAAGTAGTTTGAAACTTTAGCACCAAAAGATGCATGAATACGTAAATGGCTTGCGTGTTCATGCATTGAAACATTCCCGACACATTCGCTTGAAGGAATTGACAAATGGAGCGGGCCCCGTATTGACCGGCGCTCCTAACGGCGTCGGGCAATACGGGGCCCGCCCATGCGAAAAACCAAGTTGTTGGGATGAGCCAGCTGGCTAGAGCTCGACCGGCACCCATTTGTCGTGATTGCAGATAAATGCCTCGGGATCCTCGACGCTAAAGAAGACGAGCGCGGGGTCGTTAGGCCCCTCATAGTGCTCGCTCAAGCGCTCAAGATGTTTCCATCCGGCCTCGCGCATTTCGCTCGAAGCCCGGTCTTCCAGCCCCGCACGTCCGCGCAGGATCAACCAACCGTGGCCCGGCCACCAACTCGTGGCCTCAAAGCGCTGGTTTTGCAGCAGCTCTTGCCACACGTCTTTGGTGCGCGCCGTCACAAACCACAGCTTGCCGTCCTGAATCTGCGCAAACGAGAACGGACGCACATGCGGCTGCCCGTCCACGCTCGTCGCCAGATACCACGCCGGTACCGACGTCAGATACTCCAGCACCGTATTCAATCCGTCCACGTTTCCTCCTGTCGTCTGACCAGTCTTTTTGGAATGGGTAGCCAATTTGGGAAATTAGAGCTCGAGGAGCTCTTCGCTGCCGTCGATATCGCAGAACCGCGCGGCGATGTTGCGGACCGAGAAGAATGCAAGGCGGCCGTCGTTGGCACTATCGTGTTGCTCGCCAATGCCCACCATGTGCCTAAAGCCCGCCTGACGCACCTTGTCGCTCACGACTGCATCATCCTCGAGCGCGGCCTCACCGGTTAACACGATCCAGCACTCCCCCGGCTTCCAGCCCGATACCTCAAACTTGGGATTCGCACTCAACTCCGCCCACACGTCCTTGTCGCGCGACGTGCAAAACCACAGTTTGCCATCATCGACCATGGCAAACGAAAACGGCCTCACGCGGGGCTGATGCCCGTCGCTCGCATCGGTCGTGGCAAGATACCACGCCGGAATGCGCCTGAGATACGAACAGGCACGCTCGAGCTGAGCCGTGCGATCGATGTCGGTCATAGAGACCCCTTTCTTGCGCTCGAATCGAGCTTAGACGAGTTGAAGATTGATAACGACAACGCATGTCACCAGCAGCGCCATCGCCACCGCGGCCAGTGCATCCCCGCGGCCAAACGTGAGCGCATGCAGACGTGTACGTCCCTGCTCGCCGTGATAACAGCGCGCATCCATAGCGGCCGAAAGCGTCTCGGCATGACGGAACACGCCGGTGAACAGCGGAATCGCTACACTGCCGAGCATGCGCACGCCGCCGAGCGGACCGCCCGTCACGCGCGCGCCGCGGCTTGCCTGTGCATCGGTCGTCTGTTTCATCTCGGTTGCAAATTGCGGCATAAACCGCAGCGCGATACCCATAATCATGCCGAGCTCGTGCGCCGGAAGCCCCACGCGTGCAAATGGTGCGAGCAAACGCTCAAAACCTGCGGTGAGGTCGAGCGTCGGCGTGGTGAGTGTAATGGCGCTCATGCCGGCCATCATCAGGGTCAGGCGGCACGCCATAAACGCTGCAGAACGCAGCGATCCCTCGCTCACCTGCAAAAAGCCAAGCTGCCACAGGATGCGGCCACTCTGGTCGGAAAACAGGTTGAGTACCGCGACCACCACGACAATCGCCAGCAGTGGTGCCATCGATGATAGGACCCGGCGCAACGGCACCCGGGCTGCGACATAGACCAGCACGACAAACATTGCGACCGGAACCAACCCGCGGAAGCTTCCGACGGTGAGCACAGTGATCAGAAATGCGAAACCTAGGAGCAGCTTAGTGCGCGGATCCAGACGATGCACCGCGCTATCCCCGGGATAGTAGCTGCCAAATGAGAACGCCTCCATTAGCAGCCCTCCTCTCGCGTGGCTATCTTGGAACCGGTCTGAGACGGAACCCTCAAAGGCCCGTCCGCGCAGCCCGGTAGCAAGCCGGCCAGCTCATCGGCTAACAACTCAACCGTATAAAGCCTGTCGCAGCGGAGCGGCACGCCGGCCTGTGCGAGCGCCAGCGCCATACGCTGGGCGGCAGGAACGCCCAGGCCAATCGACTTGAGCTCGTTCGCGTGCGCAAAAACCTGCGAGGGCGTTCCCTCGGCAAACACCGCGCCCTCGTTCATTACAACGATACGGTCACAACA
>CABUTP010000015.1 GCA_902494545.1 uncultured Collinsella sp.
ACGAGTTCATCGGGAACATCGACTGCGGCTTCTGCAAGCAGGGAGGCTAGCCCAATGCGTGCGAGCGGGATACCGCGGCCGCGCCACCAGATGCGGAAGGAGTCGAGCGATATGGGGCTATTAGGGCCAAATACTCCAATAGGGGCGTGGGCGTAATCGATGTCGGCACCGATGTGGGTAAAGTCTTTTCGCGATGTGCTGTAGACCAGCTGAGCGACTTCGTGTGTGCGATTCATGAGGGTGAATGCGATCTCGCTCTTACCGTGGCCGCGGCGGGGACGTCCCCCCGTTTTGGTCACGGAACGGAGTCGCGTGTCGACGCTGTCTTTGTCGATGAGCCATACACCAGAAGCCTTGCGGGCCTCAAGTGCTCCGTTTTTTATGAGCTCCTGCACCCTGCGCGGGGTGATGTCGAGTAGTTCGGCTGCTTCCTTCGTGGTCAACATCGCGAAACCCTTCGCCAGAACGAATAGTTTTATATATTCCATTGTAATTAAAACTATTCGTTCTGACGAATAGTTTTAAGATTGAGGGCGAACTGACAGAAATGGACGGGCGTGGTACCTGTTGTTGCTGGATTTTGCATATTTGTATAACGCCGTGCGGCCAGTTGCGCCTCGTCAGCAATTCCTTTATTCTTAATTGGCTTCGCGCGAAAGCGCCAAGTGTGCCAGTGTGGCGCAACGGTAGCGCAACTGATTTGTAATCAGTGGGTTGCAGGTTCGATTCCTGTCACTGGCTCCATGAGAGTTTCGGGCTCTGTTCCCTTGTGGGGCAGGGCCCGTTTCTATTTAGGTGGTGCGCCATCGGGTTAGCGCCCATTCCGTTTTTGGTTTGTCTCGTCCTCCAGTTTGTCTAAATCTGTAACACCAAGACCGATATTTGGCATCTAACTGTTACAGATTGAGATAAAACTTAGGATGTTTCAGGAATATCTTGATCTGTAACATGTAGAAGCGGAATAGGCCTCTTGCTGTTACAAATCGAGACAAGGGCGGGTACGGACCCAGATGTCCTGCTCGAGCGTGGATTTCTGGACACGCGAGAGAAGAAAATCTGCCGGCCGGAGAACGAGCGTGGATAATTAACTTGGATAGGGAGCTAAGGTAAACACCGATTGTCTATCGAAGGCTTTAGAAACAACGACCCCGATTTCATTGTGGAATCGGGGTCGTTTGTGCCTCAGGAATCCGAATGGATTAATCGAGCTCCTAAGGGACTTCTTGGGTTCTTGCTAATGGTCTGCCGAGGGTGTCCCCAATGCAAACAGCGGGCATTTACTCAATATAGTTGGGATTCTTCTTGATAATCACGCGTGCAGCGATGAACGAGACGACGATGGCGATGACGGCGACAACGCACGCCAGTACGAAGTTGCCCATGGATCCATCGGGAGCGATAAAGATCAGCGCCGAAAGAAGACCGGGGCATGCTCCCGCAACATACTCCTTCAGGACGAAGATGCCTGCAGGGAGTCCCGCGCAGAGGGCGCCGATTGCCGTGCCGACAAGCAGGCGGGGACGCTCGATGAGGCAGCCGTAAAATGCGGGCTCAGTTACGCCGCAAAGTGCGGTGACGGCAACCGTGGTGACCATACCTCTCTTCTCTTTGTTGCCTTTCATTGCAGTTGCCAAGGCGAGACTCGTGCCGCCAATGCAGAGGTTTGAGATGAAGCCAAAGATGATGGGTGCCCAACCGAGCTGCGCCAGGCTCGTAACTTCGATTGCGATGTAAGCCTTATCGAGACCGAGCATGACGAAATAGGGGTTAAGGGCTGCCAGGATCGGGGTAGCGATAAATGCCACGTTGTCCATGAGCCATGTGGCGGCATCACTCAGCGCGTAGCCCATCATGCTGCCGGCGGGGCCGAGAACAATCAGCTCAACAGGCACGACGATGAACATGGTGAGTAGCGGCTTCAAGAACAGTTTGGTAACGTCGGGGATGATTTTCTGAAGACCGCGATCAACAAAGTGCATGAACACAACGCCCAGTACGATTGGCACCACCGTGCTCGAGTAGTCATTCGTCGGGATGGGGATGCCAAGAAAGTCGAGACCCTCAGCACCGCTAATAGACGAGCTAATCATGATTGCGCCCAGCAGTGCGCCCATGATAGGCTGCATCTTCATGACGGCGGCGAGCTGATAGCCGAGGTAAACGGGTAAGAAGCTAAACGAAGCGCTAAAGATCGCCAACAGGACCTGGGCGGTTCCGCTATCGGTGCTCAATCCGCAATAATTGACCAGGAGATTCTTGATCGAAAGAATGAGTCCGCCAACGATGAGCGCCGGGACGATGGGCATGAATACCTGTGCAGAGACGTTCCCGAATTTCTCAATCAAGCCCATGGCGGTGTTACCGCTTTTAATGCCTTCTGCAAGGTCTTTGGCGGTTTGGGCATCGTCGGCAACCGTGCCACCGCCGACTTCGATTCCCGCGAAGTCGAGGAAGTCGTTGTAAGCCTCGGTGACGTTGGGGCCGATGATCACCTGAAGCTGGCCACCGCTGACTACTGCCCCGAGCGCCTGATCGGCCGATTTGGCGAGCTGGAGATCAATGATCGAGGTGTCTCGTGCGTCGATGCGAAGGCGCGTCGCACAATGAGTTACCGATGTAATATTCTCTTTGCCGCCAACAGCCTTTAGGACTGTTTCGGACATTGCCTGATATTTCATCTCTTTCTCCTAACCTTCCTGCTCCTGATACTTCGAGATAAGGTCTCGGTACCAATACCAGCTCTTTTTGGGGGTGCGCTCCAGATTGTTTTCGAAGTCGATATGGACAAGTCCGTATCGTTTTTCGTAGCCGTTGATCCAGCTATACAGATCCATCGTCGACCAGAGGTAGTAGCCCTCAACGCGCGCGCCGTCGCGCTTAGCCCTCATCATGTGCTCGATGAACTGGCCCAGAAGCTCGATGCGGTCATCATCGTGGATCATTCCGTCTGCGTCTGGTTGCTCATAGGCGCCATGTCCGTTTTCCGTAATAAAGATGCGGGGCGCGTCATAGCGCTCGTGGACATCCATGATGGTTGAATACATGCAACTTGGGAGTATTTCGCGGCCCCATTTATTGCGGGGAACATTGCTGTCGCGGGCGCTTTCAAACAAGGGCGCGATGCATTTTCCTTCGACCTTTTTGCTCGAACCGCCCTTATTGTTCGCCGAAACGGCAAGCTCTCCACCGTGCCAGTCGGTTACATACTCTCGGCAATACACGTTGAGTCCAATAAAATCGACTTTACCGTCTCTGAATTCTTCTACGTCATTTGGGGATCGATAGAGCGAGACGCCAAGTTTTTCAAGGATTTCGTCCATTTCTGGCGGCAGTTGACCCTGAAGTGCTGGTGCCAGAATCATGCGATTGGCGAAAAAGTCTGCGTATCGAAATACGTCATCGGGGTGCTCGGTTGCCGGGTCGAGTTCGACAACGCCGCCATCGTGGACGGCGCCGATGATGCCGTCGTAGCCCATTTGACGATATGCTCGGACTGCGAGTGCGCTGGCGCGCATCAGGTTGTACTGAAACTGCATGTACGACTGAACGTCGAGCGATCGATTGGGGGGATAGTTGCCCAATATGTTTACGCAGTAGCTGTAGAAATGCGGCTCGTTAACGGTAGCCCAGATTTTGACGCGGTCTCCAAAGCGCTCAAAGCAAATCCTGGCGTATTTGCAGAACCACTCTGCCATGTCGTTGTTCAGCCATCCGCCTTTGCAAGCAAGCGTGAATGGCAGATCGTAATGGAACAGCGTAACGTTGGGCTCTATGCCATTTTCGAGGCAGCAATCAATGACCCGATTATAAAAATCGATACCCTTTTCATTCACTTCGCCGATACCCGTGGGAATGATTCGACTCCATGAAAGAGAGAAGCGATAGGTGTTTTGTCCGCCTTCTTTCATCATGCGGATATCTTCTTCATAGCGATGGTAGAAGTCGCAAGATACATCACCGTCAACATGGTTGATGTTCTTATTGCTTGTGTGGTTAAAGAAATCCCACTCGCCAAGGCCTTTGCCGTCTTCGTTCCAGGCACCCTCGCACTGATAAGACGCCGTGGCGGAACCCCAGAGAAACGGCATGTTGTTCACGTTGTCCATGAATCCCCTTTCCATCATTCAACACGGTGGATACGTGTGACGGAATTACGATTAAGATGACGTCAACTGATTTGAATCATAGGAGAACGACCAAAGCTGTTTGATTCAATAAATGAACTATGATTTCGAGGAGAGCGGAAAGAGGAATCACGTGAATATCAATGACTTCGATGTGCTCAATCGCATTAGCTCCATCATCAACAGCGAGTTTGGGTCAAACGATGCCGCCATCGCTCGATATCTCATCGCTCACATTAGGCGTTCGAGCGAAATCAATGTTGCCGCAATAACCCGCGATGCATTCGTGACCCGTTCCGCTGTTCGTCGTTTCTGCAATCGTTTGGGCTACCAGTCTCTTAGCGATTTGAAAGAATCATTTACTCAATCAGTCTTTCCAAGCGACTTAAGCCATCGAGAGGAGGAATTTGGCTACGAGGAGTACAGGGCAGAACTCGACGTTCGCATGATCGAGATGTTCGCTGAGGTTGAAAGCGGCGTGTCCGATATCGCTATTAAGCACCTTGCCGACGAAATTGATGGCCATAATAACGTTGAAATCTGGTGCACCAATAATGTGAGCGCCAATCTCGTACGATTTCAGCAGGAAATGTTTTATGCGGGCAAGATAGTTCGCATAGTTGCTGGGGCTAACGTCGCGGAATTGAAAAACATGGGAGATGCTTCGCAGTCATTGATAATTCTCGTATCGGTCTCCGGGCTATTTGCGTCACAGGCGCGTGAGTATCTTGATTGCCGTTCGGGGAGGAAGATTCTAATTACTGCGTTTAGCAACGATGACAAATCGAGGTCTTTTGACCGTGTATATCGTCTTGGAAATGCGGGAAACGGAATTGACCGACTCGGCGTTTATTCGAAATACGCCATGACCTATTTCTTCGACTTGCTATCGTCGTGTTACTTGAGTCGCTACCCTTGCACCAAAGGGGGAGCCGCTCTATGGGTCTACTTTGGTCTGGCCCGAGTAGTAGCGGCTCTATAGATCTCCCGCCTAGTGAATGAGCGTGGATAATCTGCCACTTTGGGTTCGAAGCCGTGCTAGAAGAGGGAGATTATCCACGCTCGATTTCAAACGGGAGAAAGTCCACGCTCGATCGTGCCGTGGAAGCCCGATCGCAACCTATGTAATAGTGCAAGAAGGTCGTTATCGAAGGTCGATGCTGTAGGCGTACTCTACCGTGCCAAAGTGTCCCCTTGGGAAATGTCACCAGTGCAGCCAAATCCACCGTCCTTCATATCTAAACTCAACAAAACTGCAGGTCAAAGGCATATAGATACGCCCGGCACCGTGTATTTAGAGGTTTTCGTTGACAGATCCCAAGGTTGCATCGTATTATCTTTTTCGTTCGCGGGGGCGGCGGTCCAAAAGACCAAAGAACCTGCGGATACTTGAACGATTGGGAGTTTGCCCGAGTGGTTAATGGGGACGGGCTGTAAACCCGTTGGCTCTGCCTACATAGGTTCGAATCCTATAGCTCCCACCCGTCAAGTGCCTGTATAGCTCAGTCGGTAGAGCACTTCGTTGGTAACGAAGAGGTCACCAGTTCAAGTCTGGTTGCAGGCTCCATCCGGCGGTGTAGCTCAGTTGGTTAGAGCACACGGTTCATACCCGTGGCGTCACTGGTTCGAATCCAGTCACCGCTACCATAGGTAACACGGTGGCTTCTCAATAGTATGTTGAGAGGCCACTATGGTATAAAGGCAAAGTCCCGTCCGGGGACGACCTGTTAAGAGGAGGGCTTTATGGCCAAAGAGAAGTTTGAGCGCACTAAGCCGCATGTTAACATCGGCACCATTGGTCACGTCGACCACGGCAAGACCACGCTGACCGCCGCCATCACCAAGGTTCTCTCTGAGACCGAGGGCTGCAAGGCTGACTTCACTGCGTTCGAGAACATCGACAAGGCTCCCGAGGAGCGCGAGCGCGGCATTACGATCTCCGTCTCCCACGTTGAGTACGAGACTGCTGCCCGTCACTACGCTCACGTTGACTGCCCGGGCCACGCTGACTACGTCAAGAACATGATCTCCGGCGCTGCTCAGATGGACGGCGCTATCCTGGTCATCGCTGCTACCGACGGCCCCATGGCTCAGACTCGCGAGCACATCCTGCTCGCCCGTCAGGTCGGCGTTCCCTACATCGTCGTCTTCCTGAACAAGTGCGACATGGTCGACGATGACGAGCTCATCGACCTCGTCGAGATGGAGACCCGTGAGCTCCTCTCCGAGTACGATTTCCCCGGCGACGACATCCCCGTCATCCGTGGCTCCGCTCTGGGCGCTCTCGAGGGCGACGCCAAGTGGATGGACGCCATTCGCGAGCTCATGAAGGCCGTCGACGAGTACATCCCGACGCCTGCTCGTAACAACGACCTCCCCTTCCTGATGGCCGTTGAGGACGTTATGACCATCTCCGGCCGTGGTACCGTTGCTACCGGCCGTGTCGAGCGCGGTGAGCTCAAGCTCAACGAGCCCGTCGAGATCGTCGGCATCAAGGATACCCAGAACACCGTCGTTACCGGTATCGAGATGTTCCGTAAGTCCATGGACTTCTGCGAGGCTGGCGACAACGTCGGTCTGCTGCTCCGCGGCATCAAGCGCGAGGACATCGAGCGTGGCCAGGTTCTCTGCAAGCCCGGTTCGGTTACCCCGCACACCAAGTTCACCGGCGAGATCTACGTTCTGACCAAGGAGGAGGGCGGTCGTCACACCCCGTTCTTTGATGGTTATCGTCCTCAGTTCTACTTCCGTACCACCGACGTTACCGGTACGGTCAAGCTTCCCGAGGGCACCGAGATGGCTATGCCTGGTGACCACATCACCATCGAGGGCGACCTCATTCACCCGATCGCCATGGAGGAGGGCCTGCGCTTCGCTATCCGCGAGGGTGGCCACACCGTCGGTTCGGGCATCGTCTCCACGATCATTGAGTAAATTAGCTCTTTGATATAGCTGACTTAGAGAGAACCCGGCACTTATAGGGTGCCGGGTTCTTTTCTACGCGGGGCTTGTTCCCTGACGATTGCGCTTCGCTCGCTCTTAAGCCGAGCTTGAGGGATCGATTAGATCTCGCTGGCTTCATTGATGTGTTCCAAATATGAATGGATCCAGCGAGAACCAATTGATTCGAGGTTTTCATTGACAGCACTTACGTAGAGCTGATAAAGTACCAACTCGTGCCCGTACGGGGCGGAAATGAAAGGTTCAGGATAAATGCGTACTCTAGTTACTCTTGCGTGCACTGAGTGCAAGCGCCGCAACTATACGACCACCAAGAACAAGTCGAACATGCCTGATCGTATGGAGATCAAGAAGTATTGCCCCTGGTGCCGTCACCACACGCTGCACAAAGAGACTCGCTAGTCTCTAGTCACATACGCCAGTAGTTCAATTGGTAGAGCATCGGTCTCCAAAACCGAGTGTTGAGGGTTCGAGTCCTTCCTGGCGTGCCAGTCATTATTCCGTAAGCTCCCAATTGGGGGCTTACGGTTTACTCATGTATAAGCGCATTGCGCGGAGGTAACCCAAATGGCCAACAAGAAGAACAAGAAGAAGGCTCAGCAGCCGGCACCTGCCAACAACGCTGCCGCCAACTCCAAGGTTGAGGCCAAGAAGGCCGTTGCCAAGAAGAACGAGAAGGCTGCGAAGTCCAAGAAGAACGAGAAGCCTGGTTTCTTCGCCCGCACCAAGAAGTATTTCGCTTCGGTGAAGTCCGAGATGAAGCGTGTCACGTGGCCCGATAAGAAGGAGCTCGTGAACTACTCGGTCGTCGTTTGCGCTTCTCTGATCGTCGTCGGCGTCGTCATCGCTCTGCTCGATGCTGGCTTTGGCGAGGCTCTTGCTCTGTTCTCTGGATTGAGGGGCTAAACCATGTCTAAGCGTTGGTACGTCGTTCACACTTACTCTGGATACGAGAACCGCGTTAAGTCCGATCTCGAGCATCGCATCGAGACCATGGGCATGCAGGACCGTATCTTTGATATCGAGATTCCTATGGAGCGCGTCACCGAGATTAAAGAGGGTGGCAAGCGTGAGACCAAGGATTCCAAGATCTTCCCGGGTTATGTCCTGGTTCGCATGGAGATGGATGACGATGCGTGGACGTGTGTTCGCAACACGCCCGGTGTCACCGGTTTCCTGGGCGGCAATGGCAAGCCCGCTCCGCTTTCCCGCGACGAGTACAATAAGATGACTCGTCGTCCCGGTAAGGGCGATTCGCCCAAGCGCACCTCGGTTGATATTGAGGTCGGCACGTCCGTCCGCGTCACTGATGGCCCGCTTACCGACTTCGATGGCAAGGTCTCCGAGGTTAACACCGAGGCTGGCAAGCTCAAGGTCACGCTGATGATCTTTGGCCGCGAGACGCCGGTCGAGCTCGACTTTAACCAGGTTGCTGTCATCGCTTAAGTTTTCGTCCGTTCGCGCGAGCGTGCTTCTTCTGTGACTGCTCATCTCAGGAGTGCTTCTAACACGTGCGTGCTTACGATATAGCAAGTACTTCACACTCGTGATTCGAAAGGAATGACCATGGCTGAGAAGAAGGTTGCCAACGTCATTAAGCTCCAGATTCCTGCTGGTGCCGCTAACCCCGCTCCTCCCGTCGGCCCCGCCCTGGGCGCTGCTGGCGTGAACATCATGCAGTTCTGCCAGGCCTTTAACGCCGAGACGCAGGACAAGAAGGGCGACATCATCCCCGTTGAGATCTCTGTCTACGAGGATAAGTCCTTCTCCTTCATCACCAAGACCCCGCCGGCGGCTCACCTCATCAAGAAGGAGCTGAACCTCAAGTCTGGTTCTGCTAAGCCCCAGGCCGACAAGGTTGGTCAGCTCTCCCAGGAGCAGCTCACCAAGATCGCCGAGATCAAGATGCCGGACCTCAATGCCAACGACATTGACGCCGCCAAGAAGATTATCGCCGGTACCGCCCGTTCCATGGGCGTCACCATCGCTGAGTAGCGATTTCTTTAGGTAATGACGGGCGCTCCGACCGGGGCGCCCGTTATATGTGTGCAATAGGGCACACGATACGATGTGGGAGGGCTCACGCCCGTTTAACCACAGGAGGTAATGCACATGGCTAAGCATGGTAAGAGCTATAACGCCGCTGCCGAGAAGATCGACCGCGCCACGCTCTACACCCCCCTTCAGGCTGCCAAGCTCCTCAAGGAGCTCGACACCGCCAAGTTCGACGAGACCGTCGAGGCTCACTTCCGTCTGGGCATCGATACTCGTAAGGCTGACCAGAACATTCGTGGTTCCATCTCCCTGCCCCACGGCACTGGCAAGACCGTTCGTGTTGCCGTCTTCGCCGAGGGCGAGAAGGCCCGTGAGGCTGAGGCTGCCGGCGCCGACATCATCGGTTCCGACGAGCTCGTCGCCCAGATTCAGAAGGGCGAGATCAACTTCGACGCCGCTATTGCTACGCCGAACATGATGGCCAAGGTTGGCCGCATCGGTAAGATCCTTGGTCCCCGTGGCCTCATGCCGAACCCCAAGCTCGGCACCGTGACCATGGACGTCGCCAAGATGGTCTCCGAGCTCAAGGCTGGCCGCGTTGAGTACCGCGCCGACCGCTACGGCATCTGCCACGTGCCCCTGGGCAAGAAGTCCTTCTCTGAGCAGCAGCTCGTCGAGAACTACGCTGCCCTGTACACCGAGATCCTGCGCGTCAAGCCCTCTTCTGCTAAGGGCAAGTACGTTAAGTCCATCTCCGTGTCTTCCACCATGGGCCCTGGCGTCAAGGTCGATCCCGCTGTCCAGCGCGACTTCCTGGCTGAGTAACTGCTAGTTACTGCCTGAGTAAAGCAAGCATTGCTAAAGAAACCCGGTTCTGCCTCGTGCAGGACCGGGTTTCTTGCTATCTCGGGCCAAAACCACCACAAAGGTGCCTGTCCCCTTTGTGGCGGTTACCAGGGTGTTCTGGCGGTAGAGGACTCGATGGCCTCGTGGCGTTTGAGCTCGCGGCGCATGGTTTGCGAATTGAGCCAGGCTGCCTGCCAGCCACGGATAGGGTAGCGCGCTTCGTCAAGTTCAAACTGCGTATAGCCGCAGGCGTTGATGATTGTTGCCCCGCATGCATGTTGACGCTCACGCTGAAAGTCGTGGCCATAGCATTGGTGCACATGCCCGTGCACCATATAGTCGGGATTCCAGGACTCGAGCGCCGTGTTAAAGCATTCGAATCCTCGATGTGGCAGATCATCCAGATCGCCCACGCCGGCGGCGGGTGCATGGGTGAGCAAGATGTCGCAGCCGCCGACCATCCTCACTTTGCGGGACAGCTTGCGCATGCGCTTGGCCATTTCGTGCTCGGTGTACATGTTGGCACCGTCTCGGTAGCGCATGGAGCCGCCAAGCCCCGCGATGCGGACGCCGCGGTACACGTAGACGGCATCTTCGACACAGATGCAGCCGCCCGGTGCATGACGTACGTAGCGGTCATCGTGGTTGCCTCGCACGTAGATGAGCGGTTTGTTGATGACGGTGACCAAAAACTCAAGATAGTCCGGGTCCAGGTCGCCAGCTGACAAAATCAGGTCAACACCCTCAAAGCGTTCCTTGTGAAAGCATTCCCAAAGGCATCGTTCTTCGGTATCGGCTACGGCAAGGATTTTCATAGGGCGCGGACCTTCGGCTCATCGTCGAGCTGCGGAATGGTGCCCACCACGTTGTCGGCCAGCCAATTCATCTCGACAATCTGCGTGCTCGGCAGCGGGGGAAAGCCCTCGATCTGCACCACGCCGTCTTGGCTATGGAGTTCGCCGCCAAATGGATTGATGGAGCCCTCGACGATGCCATTGCGGAGCAGCTGAACAAGCTTGCGCGTCTGATAAGGCAGGCCCGGAGCGTAGCGAATATCGATAACGCCCGAGCTCATGCCGTACCAGTAGTTGACGGCGCGAACCTGTCTGTCGTCACTGGTCTCATCCCAGGTGCCATGCAGCAGGCTTCGCACGATAAGCTCGTAGTATCGGCCCCAGTTCCATACCGGCATGGCGATGCCGACGACCTTGCCATCGACCAGGCGGTGAAGTCCGTAGGCCGTGGGGTCTTCGAGCGACTTTGACATGTCGGCGCCGGTCATAACACTCACGCCTTCGCGGCACATAGCCTCGGCAAGGCCTCCAGCGGGTACATCGCCCCAAGTGAGGATTACCTGCGCGCGAGGGTCGAGCAGCGAGGCGCCGATGGCAAAGGCGTTGATCTCGCTAAGCGCGCCCGAGGCGAAGACCGACGCGTGGTAACCGATGCGGTGGTTGTCCGCCATGCTGGCGGCAAGGGCGCCCAGGAGGAACTTGGCCTCGTACATTTTGCCAAAGTATGAACGGACGCTTTGGTGAGGAAGGCCGATAGAGCAGTTGAGGAATCGTACCTGGGGATACTCGACGGCAGCCCTGAGCGTGTATTCCATCAGGCGGTGCGAGGTCGAGAAGATGACGTTAGCTCCATGTTTGACAGCCGTTTCCACGGCGGCGTAGAACACATCCGGATCGTGACAGTCCTCGAACGCCTCGGTGCGCACGATACCGCCAAAGTGCTCATCGAGATACTGACGCCCTTGGTCGTGCAGGCTGTCCCAGCTCGACGTCGCACAGGGGAACTCATGGATAAAGGCGATGCGCAGGGGGTTGGCCGTCGAGTAGACGGTCTTGCCCATAAAGAAGTTGAGCACGCCAGAGGTGGACTTGGCGGGCGCCTCTTCCTCATCGACACTCGGTGCCTCGACAAGATCGACCTTCTCCTCATCACTTTTGCCGGCAATGACCAGCTCGCGCCAAATCTTGCACAGGCGGTTTACGACGATGTCCGTCGGCGTGTCCAGCAGACGGTCTTGGTTGTACACATTGAGGTAGACGAGCATGGCGTCGGCGGGCGTAATATCCAGGTGGTTGCCGCCCGCGCGAAGGTAGGCGCGCTTAAAGAGCAGGAAGGTGTGGCGCAGGTAGTCGACCTTTTTCTGCGGCCATTTTTCGATAAGGTTCTGACCGAGCATCTTGGCGAGTGTCTCGTAGCTTCCCTCGCGCGAGAACTCGATCTCGTATAGGGGGCAGACGCGCCAAAACGCGCAGAATTCACCGTACAGGCGGCTTTCGACGGAATTCCATTTTCCGGGGTAGAGGCGGGTGACCTTGGCCGAAACCGTCGGGGCGTCTAGGAATTTGAGGACACTGACGCGCTTGTTGCCCTCTTGGACGTAAAACCGATGCATGAACTCGGTGACGATGACGGGGTCGCGATAGCCCTCGGTCACCTGGATGTCGTAGAGGTTGGACCACTTGCGGGCGAACTCGGTGCTAAATGGCAACAGGGGCATAAAGTTGCACGAAAAGGCAGACTGACGGCCCTTGGTAACCGTGCCGACGACCATTTCGAGCGGAACGTCCCTCAGGCCGACGTTCTCTCGCTGGCCTAAGGGGAGCTGGGCAACCAAGCTATCGAGGTCCGTAAGGTACGGGTGCTCGCTTTGGCTGATGGCGCGACGACGTCCTTGCTCGCCGCGCTTGCGTGCTTGACGATAGGCCTCTTCCATGGTGTTTACTCCCTTAGTCGTTTAAACAACGATATAAACCATGGTACCACGATGCGAAACCACCACGAAGGTGCCTGTCCTCTTTGTGGTGGTTTTAGGCGATGATGGGGGCGATGGCGCGGATGCAGGCGTCGGCTGCCGTGAAAGTGGTGCTGTCGTCGCTGACGATAAAGATGATCTTGCCCTTGATGCCAAAGTCACCGATCTCGCTAAAGAGCACGTAGGGCTCCTTGTCAAAGCCCGAGATGGGAAGCACGGCGGCCTTAGTGGCGTCGGTGAGCTCATCTGCCAACGCGTCCAGTGAGGCCCACTTGGACGTGTCCTTGACCGCGACGGGCACGGCAACGCGCCCAAAGGGCATGAGGTGCACGAGCGTGTTCTTGGAGATGTTGGAGTTGGGGACGATGATAATCTGCCCGCAGGCGTCCTCGATGGTCGTATGGCGCCAGGTGATGTCTTGGACCACGCCCGACACGCCGCCGACCTCGATATTGTCGCCGGGCTTGATGATGCCCATAAACGTCACCTGCATGCCGCCGATGAGGTTTGAAAGCGTGTCCTGAAAGCCGAGTGAGATGGCGATGCCGCCGACGCCAAGAGCGGCGACGAGGGCGTTTGCGTTAACGCCAAAGCAGTTGTCGAGGATAAAACTGCCGCCGATCGTCCATATGACGGCGCGCGCGATGTTGATGAAGATGCTGGATGAAGGGAGTGGGTTATCGTCGCGGTTAAGCAGGTGGCGCAGGGTCTTGGACGCGACCTTGGCGGCAACGGCGGTGCCGATAGCCAAGATACCTGCCCAGATGATGTTGTGGACCCATCGTTGTGCAAAGAAATGAAGAATTGGCTCAAACAATTCCATGTAGGGAAACCTCCTCATGATCGTTCAACCATGATACCCACCAAGAAGCCCGTTCGATCACATCGGACGGGCCGATAACTTGAGATGGGGTGGCCGCGGTGGCGTAAGCTGGGGCGCCGGCGAGCACGCCGGCAAGGAGTGCGGCGGTCAAGCAAGACGGGGAAGAGGTCTTCTCATGGCAGTTTCCTTAGTTCTTGACCAGTGGTCCCTGCTGACGCTGGATTATCGACATGATATGCGAAAACCGCCGCAAGGGCGCCTGTCCCTTTGCGGCGGTTTTGACGTTTGCGCAGATAAATCCTGCCAAAATAAACCTGTCCCTTTTTGGCAGGTTTTAGCTCAGCAGCATGCGGTCGTTGGCGAGCTCGCCGCCCGAGACCTCCTCGAACTTCTGCAGCAGGTCGGCCACGGTGAGTGACTTCTTCTCATCGCCCGCCACGTCGTAAATCACGTGACCCTCGTGCATCATGATCAGACGGTTGCCCAGACGGATGGCGTCGTTCATGTTGTGCGTGACCATGAGCGTAGTCAGGTGGTTCTCGTCGACGATCTCCTCGGTCAGGTTGAGCACCTTCGATGCCGTCTTGGGGTCGAGGGCCGCTGTGTGCTCGTCGAGCAGCAGCAGGCGCGGCTTGGTGAGCGTGGCCATCAGCAGGGTGAGTGCCTGCCGCTGGCCGCCCGAGAGCAGGCCGACCTTGGCGTTGAGGCGCGTGTCCAGACCGAGGTCCAAGCGCTTGAGCAGCTCAACGTACTCGTCCTTCTCGGCCTTGGTGACGCCCCACGAAAGACCGCGACGCTGACCGCGACGCTTGGCGAGGGCTAGGTTTTCGGCAATCTGCATGTCGGCTGCGGTGCCGCGCATGGGGTCCTGGAACACACGGCCCAGGTACTTGGCGCGCTGAGACTCGCTCAGACGCGAGATGTCGGTGCCGTCGAGCTCGATAACGCCCGAATCGAGCGGATACACGCCGGCAATCATGTTGAGCAGCGTGGACTTGCCGGCGCCGTTGCCGCCGATCACGGTTACAAAGTCGCCGTCATTCAGGGTGAGGTCGACGCCGGTGAGTGCGCGCTTCTCGGTGACGGTGCCCTTGTTAAAGGTCTTTTTGACGTGCGAGAGCTTAAGCATCTGCCTCATCCCCCTTCGTGTAGGAGCTGCGGAGCTTATAGCGCTCCCAAACCACGGGCACGCACAGGGCCACGGCAACGATCACGGCGGAGAGCAGCTTCATGTCGTTGGCATCCATGCCCAGCTGCAGCACGATGGCGCGAATGAGGAAGTACACCACGGAGCCAAAGACGGCAGAGGCAAGACGGACGCTAAACTGCGTGAGGCCGCCGGGCAGCAGACGGCCGAGCACCTCGCCGATAACAATGGCGGCAAGACCGATAACGATGGCGCCTGTGCCCATGCCAATGTCAGCGTACTTCTGGCTCTGGCAGATGAGCGCACCCGAAAGGCCGATAAGGGCGTTGGAGAGCACGAGGGCGATCATCTTGGTGGAGTTGGTGTTGACGCCCAGGGCGCGGATCATGTACTCGTTGTTGCCGGTGGCACGCAGCGCCGAGCCGATCTCGGTGCCAAAGAACCAGTACAGGATGGCGACGATGGCCACGGCCAGCACAATGCCCAGGATGATGGCAACGGTGGACTGCGGCAGGCCCGTCATGTGGCTGACGGATGAGAAGATGGTGCCCTTGGCAAGGATGGGCGTGTTGGATTTGCCCATGATGCGCAGGTTGATGGACCACAGACTGATCTGCGTAAGGATTCCGGCGAGGATCGCGGGAATCTCAAAGACGGTGGTCAAGATGCCCGTGACAGCGCCGGCGATGGCACCGGCGCACATGCCAGCCAGCACGGCGAGCAAGGGGTCGACGTTATTGTTGACGATGAGCACGGCGCAAACACAGCCGCCGAGGGCAAAGCTGCCGTCGCAGGTCATATCGGGGATGTCGAGCAGGCGGAACGTGATAAACACGCCGAGCACCATGATGCCCCAGAGGACGCCCTGCGAAACGGCGCCCTGCAATGCAATGAGCATGCTTCATACCTCCTAGGATAGGGTGGACACGTGATTTTCCATAATAGCGGTAACGCTGCATAAAAGAGTTACGGACGGATGTTTTGTCTCATCCGAAACAAGCAGGGCGAACGCCGGTCTTTAGCGTTCGCCCCTGTGGCTCAGATATTGAATAACGCGGCTATGGCACGAGCGCGGGCTCTAGATGCATTGCCACGCATGACGCTACGCGTCCAGAGCGGAAAGGTCGATACCCAGAGCCTCGGCCATCTCGTCGTTCTTGACGACGACCAGGTCCTTGCTCGAGAGATGCTTGATCGGCATATCCTCGGGCTTGGCCTCGCCCTTCAGGATCTTGACGGCCATCTCGCCTGCGGCGTAGCCTAGGTCCTCGTAGTTGATGGAGAGGGTGAACACGCCGCCGGCCTTGCACATGCCCTCCTCGCCGGTAACGAAGGGGAGCTTGTTCTCCTTGCAGATCTGGCCGACCTGCGAGGCGCCCGCGGCGATGGTGTTGTCGGTGGGGGAGTACAGCGCGTCGACCTTGCCCACGGCGGACTCGACGACGGACTGGATCTCGTTGGAGCTCGAGACGGTGAAGTCGGTGTACTCGAGGCCCAGCTTGTCGAGCTCCTTCTTGGCGGCCTTGATCTGGAC